>JBIPOQ010000149.1:0-8049 GCA_044379055.1 Myxococcota bacterium | reverse complement strand
GGTCGTGCCGGGAGCCGTGGGCGGCGCCGGTGCGATCGGCCCGACCGTCTCGATCCTCCCCGACGAGCGCACGAACTCCCTGCTCGTGATGGCCTCGCGCCAGCAGCTCGCGGACATCCGCGGTCTGATCGAGAAGCTCGACATTCCGGTCCGCGGCCAGGGCCGGATCCAGGTCTACTACCTGCGTCATGCCGATGCCGAGGAGCTCTCCGAGACGCTGAACTCGTTGCTCGGCGGCGGCGGCTCCTCGGGCGGGGGCTCGCGCTCGAGCCTGCCCGGCGCCGCCTCGAACGTCGTCCAGAACCTGCGCTCGACCGTGACCCCGCTCTCCGAGGGCGTGACGATCACCGCCGACCCCTCGACCAACGCCCTCGTCATCCAGGCCAGCAAGGAGGCCTACGACACCCTCGAGCAGGTCATCGCGAAGCTCGACGTCTCCCGCCCGCAGGTCCTCGTCGAGGCCCTCATCGTCGAGGTCGACGTCACCGATTCCCTCGACCTCGGATTCAACGCGGCCTATCGCATGGTCAACGGCGATACGGACATCCTGCTCGCGACCGGCGCGGCCCTGGTGCCGGGCGTCGGCATGTTCGCCTCGGCGGTCCGCGCGCCCTCCTTCTCCGATCCGGGCGACGTCGACGATCCGTCCGCGGAGCCCGACCAGGGCAATGGCAAGAACCTTCAGCTCGGCGTCACCGCGAGCAAGACCGACAACGACGTCAACATCGTCTCGGCGCCCCACATCCTGACCTCCGACAACGAGGAGGCCGAGATCCGGATCGGGCAGAACATCCCGATCGTGACGGGGCGGACCCAGGCGCCGTCCGGCACGAGCGGCGACGACCTCGCCCAGGCCGTCAGCGTCGAGCGCCAGGACGTCGGCGTGACCCTGCGCGTCACGCCCCAGATCAGCGAGGGCGACACGCTGCGACTGCAGATCTTCCAGGAGCTGACGGAGGTCGCCGAAACCTCCCAGGCCGGCTCCGTCGAAGAGGTCGGCGTCACGCTCCAGAGTCGCAAGGTCGAGAATACGGTCGTCGTCAACGACGGCGAGACCGTCGCGATCGGCGGCCTGATCAGCGAGGTCTTCACCGACAACGTGAGCGGCGTCCCCTGGCTCGCCGACATCCCCTTCCTCGGTTGGCTCTTCAAGACGAAGGGCCAGGACCTGCGCAAGATCAACCTGATCGTCTTCCTGACGCCCCACATCGTGCGCGGCGCCGAAGACCTCGAGCAGAACACGATCCGCAAGCGTCTCGAGCTCGAGGACTCGACCGACGAGGAGCAGCGGCGACATTTCCCCGAGCTCGCGAAGATCGACGAAGAGCGGACGGACTCGCGCAGCTTCGGGGCCGCCGAGCAGCTCGTCCGCCACGCCGAGCGCTATCCGGTCGAGCGCATGCGCGAGCTCGAGCAGAAGGAAGCCGACCAGCGGGAAGAGCGCGCGGAGAAGGCCCGGCGCGCCGCCGAGGCGGGCATCCAGCGTTATCTGATCCAGGTCGGGACCTTCCTCGACGAGACCGAGGCGACGGAGCAGCTCGTCGACCTCATCGATGCGGGCTACGACGGGAGCCTCGCGGCCGCGGAGTCGAACGGACGGGTCGTGTTCACGATCCAGGTCGGCCCCTTCGAGGATCTCTGGGAGGCGGAGCAGGCCGCCCAGACCCTCGACGAGGCCTACGGCTTCGAATCCGCCGTCACGCTCCAGAAGCGGGAAGAGCCGTGATCGCCGCGGCGGAAGGCAGCCTCGACCTCGGCGAGATCCTGCTGCGGCAGACGCGGCTCGCCCCGGAGCAGCTCGAGCGCGTGCGCGCCCTGCAGGCCGAGAAGAACGAACGGCTCGCGGACCTGCTGCTCGAGGAGGGTCTCGTCAACGCGGACGAGCTCCTCGCGGCGCTCGGCCATCAGCAGGGCCTCCCCGTCGTCTCGTCCATCGATCCGGCGGAGATCGACGAGACGCTGCTCTCGACCGTCCCGATCGGCTTCGCGAAGCAGCATCGCGTGCTACCGCTCGGCTGGTCCCGGGACGGTGTGCTGCGGGTCGCCGTCGCGGATCCCCTCGCGGTCGGCCCCCTCGACGACCTGCATCTGCTCTTCGAGGGCGCGGAGCTCGAGCTCGTGCTGGCCCGGGAGCCCGTGATCGTCAACGCGATCAACACGGCCTACGACCGGGGCGTGACCTCGACGGATCAGCTCGCGGAGGAGGCCCACGACGATCTCGACTCGCTGGCGACCGAGATCTCCCACGAGCCGAAGGACCTGCTCGACTCCGCCGACGACGCGCCGATCATCCGGCTCGTGAACTCGCTGCTCCAGCACGCGGTCAAGGAGCGGGCGAGCGACATCCACATCGAGCCCTTCGAGCACGAGGTCCGCGTCCGCTTCCGGATCGACGACGTGCTCTACGAGCCGATGAAGCCCCTGCCCCGCGCGCTGCAGGCCCCGATCGCCTCGCGCATCAAGATCATGGGCAACCTCGACATCGCCGAGAAGCGCCTGCCCCAGGACGGCCGCATCCGCCTCAAGATCGCGGGCCGCGACTACGACGTGCGCCTCTCGACGGTCCCGGTCGCCCACGGCGAGCGCCTCGTGCTGCGCCTCCTGCCCGATACCCAGGAGCTGCTCGACCTCGCGAAGATCGGCTTCAACCCGGTCCAGCTCACGGCCCTCGACCGGATCGTCAAGAGACCGAACGGAATCTTTCTCGTCACCGGTCCGACCGGCAGCGGCAAGACGACGACGCTCCACGCCGCCCTCGCGACGGTCAACGGCCCCGAGAAGAACATCATCACGATCGAGGATCCCGTCGAGATCACCCAGGCCGGCGTCGGCCAGATCGAGGTCAACCCCAAGATCAACCTGTCCTTCGCAACCGGCCTGCGCGCCGTCCTGCGCCAGGACCCGAACATCGTGCTGGTCGGCGAGATCCGCGACAAGGAGACCGCCGAGATCGCGATCCAGGCGTCGCTGACCGGCCATCTCGTGCTCTCGACGCTGCATACGAACGACGCCGCGAGCGCGCTGACGCGCCTCGTCGACATGGGCGTCGAGCCCTTCCTCGTCGGCTCGTCGCTCATCGCCGTGCTCGCACAGCGCCTCGTGCGCGTGCTCTGCAAGAGCTGCAAGGAGGCCTACACGACGACCGACGACGAGCTGCGCGAGATCGGCATCAAGCCGCCGGGCCGGCCCGTCACGCTCTACCGCGGCGTCGGCTGCCCGTCCTGTAGCCATACGGGCTACCGCGGTCGGGTCGGCATCTTCGAGCTGATGCAGATCGACGACGAGATCCGCGGACTCCTGACCCAGAACGTCGACGCCAAGACCATCAAGGCGACGGCGATGCGCAAGGGCATGGGAACGCTGCGCGCCGACGGCGCCCGGAAGGTCCTCGCCGGCACCACCTCCGTCGCCGAAGTCATCCGCGCGACGGAAGAAGAAGGCAGCGCCGCGCAGGTCTAGGCGCGGCGGATCCTGAAACGACGGACGGAGACTGCGCGTGCCGGTCTATGCCTACAAAGGCGTCAACCAAGCGGGCCGGCCCACCCGGGGCACGGTCACCGCCGATGGACCGCGCTCCGCCCGATCGAAGATGCGCGCCTCGGGCGTCTTCCTGACCGAGCTCGCGGAAGCCGAGGGCGATGCGGCCCTCGTCTCCGCGGCGAAGCCCGGGGCCGGAGCCCGGGGCCTGAACGTCGACCTCAAGCTCCCGACCCGCATCCCCGCCCTCGAGCGGGCGATGGCGACCCGGCAGCTCGCGACCCTCGTGAACGCCGGAGTCCCGCTCGTCGAGGCGCTCTCGGCGCTGGTCGAGCAGACCGAGCACCGTGCGCTCAAGGCGGTCTTCGCGCGGGTGCGCGAGCGGGTCAACGAAGGCAGCACGCTGGCCGACGCCCTCGTCTCGACCGGGCGCTTCGACAACCTGTACGTCTCGATGGTCCGCGCCGGCGAGGCGTCGGGCGCCCTCGACGCGGTGCTCGCGCGCATCGCGGACTACTCCGAGGACTCGGTCCGGCTGAACAACCGGGTGCTCTCGATCCTGACCTACCCGCTCTTCATGCTGGGCTTCGCCGGCGTGGTCGTCGGCGTGATGTCGACCGTCGTGCTGCCCCAGATCACCGAGCTCCTGATCGCCCAGAACCTCGCCCTGCCCTGGTATACCCGCGCGGTGATCGGATTCTCGGAGCTGTTGCGGGGCTATTGGTGGCTCCTGATCCTGCTGATCGTCGGGGCGGCCTTCGGCTACCGGGCCTTCGCGCGAACGAAGCGCGGTCGATCCGTGCTCGACCGGATGTGGCTGCGCGTCCCGGTCGTCGGGCGCATCATCCGCCTGCTCGCGATCGCACGCTTCACCCGGACCCTCGGCTCGCTGCTCGCGAGCAGCGTCAACATCGTCCAGGCCCTCAACATCGCGCGCCACGTCGCCAACAACACCGTCTTCGAGGCCGCCTCCGACATGGCCCGCGACGCGATCCTCGAGGGCGCCGCCCTCGCGAAGCCGATGCGCGCGAGCGGCCAGTTCCCGCCGCTGGTCACGACGATGGTCGAGGTCGGCGAGCGCTCGGGCACCCTCGAGAGCATGCTCATCAAGGTCGCCGACACCTACGAGGAGCAGGTCGAGACGAGCGTCACGCGCCTGACTTCGCTGCTCGAGCCGGTGCTCATCCTCGTCATGGTCGTCATCGTCGGCGTCATCATCCTCTCCGTCCTGATGCCCATGATGCAGCTCACGCAGAACATCGGTCGATAACCGGGCCGCGCGCGCTGCGCGGCCCCCTGGAGTCCACATGACACGCAGCTCGGTTTCCCCGCAACGCCGCCGCTCGAACGCCGGCTTCACCCTCATCGAGATCATGGCCGTCGTCATGATCATGGGTCTGTTGATGGGCATGCTCGCCTACGGCATCAACGGCCAGGTCCAGAGCGCCCGCGTCCAGGCCGCGAAGGGCCAGATCGTCCGCATCGAGCAAGCCCTCGAGTTCTACCAGCTCGACAACGCGCGCTTCCCCAACATGGATCAGGGCCTGCAGGCCCTCGTCACGCGCCCGACGGCACCGCCCGAGCCCCGCGCCTACAACCCGGCGGGCTACATCAAGGCCGAGGCGCTCAAGGATCCCTGGGGCGAGCCGTACGGCTATCGCATTCCCGGCGATCACAACCCGCATTCCTTCGACGTCTGGTCCCTCGGCCCCGACGGCCTCGAGGGCAACGACGACGTCACCAACTGGGAGGTCGCCGAGAGCGAGTGACCCGTTCCTCCCGGACATCCGCCTTCACGCTGATCGAGATGATGGCCGTCGTCGCCCTCATCGGGATGATCTTCGCCGTCGGCGTCCCGCGGCTCTCGAACTCCCGCTGGCGCGCCCTCGGCGAGGCCGCCGAGTCGATCGCGGCCAGCCTCGAGTTCGCGCGCCAGCGCGCGATCATGACCGGCATCCCGCATCGCGTGCTCATCGATCTCGAGGACGGCGGCTGGCGCGTCGAGTGGCTCGTCTCGGAGGAGCGCGCGCTCGCGGGCGGGAGCGCAGACCTCGGGCCGGCCGGCGGGCTGGCGGCTGCTCTGGCGGGCCAGAGCGCGCCGGATGCCAGCGAGCCGGACCCGAACGCGCCGATCGATCTGCACCCGCCGCTCGGCGAAGGCCTCGAATACCATCCCGTCGCCAATCGCCAGCTCGGCAGCTTCAGCTGGCTCGACGATCGGATCTACTTCGTCGGCCTCGCGAGTCCCTCCGGCTGGATCGAAGGCGGCGACGTCCAGATCGTCTTCGACACCGACGGGACGACGGACCTCGTCCTCCTCGAGCTCGCCGATGCCGACGAACGCCACATGACCCTCGAGATCGAGCCGATGCTCGAGCGCGTGCGGCGTCGCGACGGACCGGCCCGCTCGTGACGCAAGACGCCCCCTGCGCGCCCGGCCCCGCCCGCGCCGCGCGCGGCCTGACGCTGCTCGAGGTGCTCGCGGCCCTCGCGATCTTCGCCGTCGTGATGACCGTGCTCATCGGCACGAGCACCTCCGCCGTCCACCGCGCCGCCGTCTCCGCCCGCCGCCTCGAGGCGAACCTGCTCGCCGATGCCGTCGTCGCCGATCTCGAAATCCAGATGCGCCAAGGCGTCGCGCCCGTCGTCGACAGGACCGAGTGGAAGACGGAGGACGAGCAGTACCTCATCCGCCTGCTCAATCGAACGCTCCAGGAAGCCCTCGCCGCGCCGACGACGACCCTCGCCGAAGAGGCCGACGGCGCCGCGAGCCCCCCGCCCGCCGGCCCCGGGGCGACCCAGATCGGCGGCGGCGCCGGCATCGGCACGCTCCTCGCCGGCGAGCTGCCCGAGGTCGCGAAGCACCTGCGCCAGTACGACGTCGAAGTCTCCTGGATGGATGTCGACGGCCCCGAGTCCCTGACCCGGACGACCTTCGCCTTCGACTGGCAGGCCGCGAAGCTCGAGTACGCGGCGCTCTTCGAGGCCGCGGGCGGAGCAGCCGGCGAGGACGCCGAGGGCGACGCCGAAGAGGCCGGCGACGACGACGGTCGCACGCCGCAGCCGCCGAACCCGCCCGGCGGAGGACCGCCGACGCCATGAGCCCTCTCGCCCGCGGACGCGGCGGCTTCACGCTGATCGAGGTCGTCGGCGCCTTCATGCTGACGATCGTGATCCTGGTCTTCGTGACCGGCCTCTTCGTCGAGAATGGCCGACAGCGCGAGGCGGCGAGCGCCCTGTTGAACGAGGGGCTCTCCGCCGCATCGGCGCTCGATCTCGTCGGGGCGGATTTCGCGGGGGCGATCTTCCTGAAGCGAGGCGACGAGGACGATCCCGAGGTCCACCCCTGGCGCATCCTCGGCGCCTCGCCCGGCGAGCTCGGGTCGACGGAGGTCCGCTTCGTGACCCAGGCGGGTCCGACGACGAACGCGGCGACGGGGTCGTCGGCCTGGATCGAGGTCGCCTACTTCGTCGCGGAGGACGAGAACGGCGTGCCCGTGCTCTGGCGCTGGCGTTCGCCGCGGCCACCGAGCGAGCCTGCCCGGGATTTCCCGGGCCCGGACGATGCGGGATCGATGCGGGTCGCCGTCGGCCTCGCCGGCTTCGGCATCCGCTGGCTCGACGCCGAGGGCAACTGGCTCGACGAGTGGGACTCGACCTTCGCGCCGCCGGAGCAGGCGATGCCCGAGGCGGTCGAGATTGCGATCCAGATGCGGCGGCGGGTGCGCGCCGGCGAGGTGCTCGAAGACCCCGAGGCCGACGAGGTCGCCGGTCGGATCCAGACCCGTCGCGTCGCCCTGGTGATGCGCCCGCTCGACGTCGCGGCGCTGATCGAGCTCGGCGGCGAAGGGGACGAGGAGCCCGACTGTCTGACCGTGGACCAATGTCTCGCCGAGGGCGACTCGACCTGGTACCAGGAGCTGCTCGCCGGCAATTGCGGCGGCGATGATCGCCTCTGCGAGGTGCTGCGCGACTCGGCGAACACCTGCTGGAGCACGGTCGAGACGACCTACCCCGCGGTCGCGGCGCTCGCGCCCGAGAGCTGTGCCCCATGACGCGACCGACCCCGAACTCCTCGCCGGCCGACGCTTCGGCGCGCCTCGTCGCGGGGCACGGCGGCCCGGTCCGACGCGAGCGCGGCATCGTCCTCGCGATCGTGCTCGTGCTGATCTTCGCCCTGATCACCGCGGTCTACGCCTTCCAGCGCCGCGCGCTGATCGACTCGACGATCGCGCAGAACCGTCTCGCCGCCGCGGAGGCGGATGCGCTGGCGCGCGGCGGCATCCGGATCGCCGAGGCGATCGTCTACCTCGCGAAGCTCAAGGCGGCCGCCGCCGAGGGCGAAGCCGAAGGCGCAGCGGCGGACGCCGGCGGGCCGGCCTCGGGGCTCGGTCAGGCGTTGCTGCCCGGAGCCGATCTCTGGGAGCGGGTCGGCGATTTCCCGCTCGAGTTCGGAGGCGAGCGGCTCCTGCGCCTCTCGATCGAGGACGAGGGCGTGCGCCTCAACCTGCACGCGCTCGTCCCGCCGAGCCCGCCGGACGACGGCGCCGAAGAAGACGATCTCGGCGCCGA
>JBIPOQ010000148.1:0-8066 GCA_044379055.1 Myxococcota bacterium | reverse complement strand
CAGGTACTGCTTGTCGTCGCGGAGGCGGACGTTGAAGGGCGGTCGATGCTGCTTGATCAGCTCGTTCTCGAGCAGCAGCGCCTCCTTGACATTCCCCGTGACGACGACCTCGACCGAGGCGGCGCGACGCACGAGCGCCGGGATGCGGATCCGGCCGTCGCCGCCCGAGACGTATTGCCGGACCCGGGACTTGAGGTTCTGCGCCTTGCCGACGTAGAGGACCGTCCCCTGCTCGCTCTTGAACAGGTAGACCCCCGGCTCGCCCGGCAGCCGGTCGGCCTGGTCTTCGAGGCTCGATCGCGCGGTCTCGTCCGCGTTCACGCCGCCTCCGCCCTACGTCAGCTTGATGCGCTCGGCCTCGAGCGTCTTGATGCGATCGCGCAGCTCGGCCGCCCGCTCGAACTCGAGCGCGCGGGCGGCCTCCCGCATCTCGCTGCGAAGATGCTCGATCAGCCGCGGCAGCTCGTGGCGCGGGACGTCGAGGGCCGCCCGCTCGCCGGCCTTCGGCACCGTCACGTAGTCCGCCTCCCAGATCGAGGACTGCAGGCTCGTGATGCGCTTCGTGATCGTCGTCGGCGTGATGCCGTGCTCGGCGTTGTAGGCCTCCTGGCGGGCGCGCCGGCGGCCGGACTCCTCGAGCGTCGCACGGATCGAGTCCGTCTCGCGATCCGCGTAGAGGATGACCCGGCCCTTCACGTTGCGCGCCGCACGCCCGATCGTCTGGATCAGGGAGCGCGTCGAGCGCAGGAAGCCCTCCTTGTCCGCGTCGAGGATCGCGACGAGGGCGACCTCCGGGATGTCGAGGCCCTCGCGCAGGAGGTTGATGCCGACGAGCACGTCGAATTTCCCCTCGCGCAGCTCCCGGATGATCTCCATGCGTTCGATCGTCTTGATGTCGCTGTGGAGGTAGCGGATCCGGATGCCGAGCTCGGCGTAGTAGTCGGTCAGCTCCTCGGCCATGCGTTTGGTCAGGGTCGTGACGAGGACGCGCTCTTCTTTCTGGACGTGGGTCTGGATCTCGGCCAGCAGGTCGTCGACCTGGCCGTTCGCGGGCCGGATCTCGATCTTCGGGTCGACGAGCCCGGTCGGCCGGATGATCTGCTCGACGACGACGCCCTGGCAGCGCTCGAGCTCGTAATGGGCTGGGGTCGCCGAGACGTAGATCCGCTGGCCCGCCCGCTCCTCCCACTCGTCGAAGCGGAGCGGTCGGTTGTCGAGGGCCGAGGGCATGCGCCAGCCGTACTCGACGAGGGTCTCCTTCCGCGCCCGATCGCCGCGGTACATGGCGCCGATCTGGGGGACGGAGACGTGGCTCTCGTCGAGCACGATCATCGCGCCCTTCGGGAGGTAGTCGTAGAGCGTGTACGGCGTCTGGCCGGCCTCGCGGCCGTCGAGCCAGCGGGAGTAGTTTTCGACGCCGTGGCAGAAGCCCAGGGTCTCGAGCATCTCGAGGTCGTAGAGCGTCCGCTGCTCGAGACGCTGGGCCTCGAGCAGCTTGTTCGCCTTCCGGAACTCGGCGAGGCGCTCCTGCAGCTCGCCGCGGATGCCCGCGCAGGACTGGCGGATGCGATCCATCGTCGCGACGTAATGGGAGGCCGGGTAGATCATCGCGCGCTTCGGCCGCGAGACGACCTTGCCCCGCAGCGGATCGATCTCGGCGATCGAGTCGACCTCGTCGCCGAAGAATTCGATCCGGATCGCCATCTCGCCCTCGTATTGGGGAAAGATCTCGACGACGTCGCCGCGGACCCGGAAGGTGCCGCGGTGGAAGTCGTGGTCGTTGCGGGTGTACTGGATGTCGACGAGGCGGCGCAGGAGGTCGTCTCGGACGAGGGGCATGCCGACGTCGACGTAGACGTGCATCGAGCCGTAGTTCTCGGGGGCGCCGAGCCCGTAGATGCAGGACACGCTCGCGACGACGAGCACGTCCTGCCGCGTCAACAGGGAATGGGTCGCCGAGTGGCGCAGCTTGTCGATCTCGTCGTTGATCGACGAGTCCTTCTCGATGTAGGTATCGCTCGACGGGATGTAGGCTTCGGGCTGGTAGTAGTCGTAGTACGAGACGAAGTACTCGACGGCGTTCTCGGGAAAGAGCGCCTTGAACTCGGCGTAGAGCTGGGCCGCCAGGGTCTTGTTCGGGGACATCACGAGCGCCGGGCGGTTCAGCCGCTCGACGGCACAGGCGATCGTGAAGGTCTTGCCGCTGCCGGTGACCCCGAGCAGGGTCTGGTGCTTGTCGCCGCGGGCGAGGCCCTCGCAGAGCTCGTCGATCGCCCGCGGCTGGTCGCCGGCGGGCTTGAACTCGGAGACGAGCTTGAAGGCGCTGCTCATTTCGGCTTGCCTCGCCGCCAGCGCGGACCGGTCGGCGTGTCGACGATCTCGATGCCCTCGGCCTTCAGCGCGTCGCGGATGCGGTCGGCCTCGCCGAAGTCGCGGGCCTTCTTCGCCGCCTGTCGCGCCTCGAGCATGCCGTCGATCCGCGGATCCTGCCCCCATTCCTCGCCGGCCGCCGTCGGGCGGACCTCTCCGAGACTCAGCCCGAGCACCCGATCGAAGCCCCGCAGCAGGGCCTGGCGCACCGCCCTCGGCAGCGCATCCGTCCGCGCGACCTCCCAGACCACCGCCATCGCCTTCGGCGCATTCAGGTCGTCGGCCAGGGCTGCGCGGAAGCGCTCCTGGTAGGGCTCGGCCGCCGCCGCCTCGCTCGCCGAGAGCGGATCCAGGGTCTTCGCCTCGGCGGCGACCCCGAGCTCCCGCGCGACGCCCTGCAGCCGCCGATAGCCCGTCGCCGCGGACTCGATCGCCTCGTCGCTGAAGCTCTGCTGCTGGCGGTAGTGGGCCTGCAGGAAGAAATAACGGAAGGCGAGCGGATCGATGCCCTTCGCGACGAGGTCGGAGAGCGTGCGCACGTTGCCCTTCGACTTCGACATCTTCTCGGAGCCCATGTCGAGGAACTCGTTGTGCATCCAGAACTCGACCCAGGGATGGACGCCGTAGCCGCACTCGCTCTGGGCGACCTCGTTCGTGTGGTGGACGCTCGCGAGGTCGATGCCGCCGGTGTGGATGTCGAAATGCGGGCCGAGGTAGCGGACGGCCATGGCCGAGCATTCGAGGTGCCAGCCGGGGAATCCGCGGCCCCAGGGCGAGTCCCACTCCTGCAATCGCTGGACCCCCGCCTCGGCGAACTTCCAGACGGCGAAATCGGCGGGGTTGCGCTTGCCTTCGGTGACCCCGATGCGGGCGCCTTCCGACTGGCCGGCGAGGTCGAGATGGGCGAGCTCCGCATAACGCGGGAAGCGGCTCGTGTCGAAGTAGAGGCCGTCGGCGATGCGGTAGAGGTAGCCGCCGGCCTCGAGCTTCCGGGCGAGGTCGATCTGCTCGGGGATGTGCTCGGTCGCCTTGGGGTTGTGCTCGGGCGGGAGGCAGTTCACGGCGGCGCCGTCGTCACGCCAGACCTGCGTGTAGTGCGCGGCGATCTCCTCGGCGCTCTTGCCCGTCCGGCGCGCGGCGGCCTCGATCTTGTCCTCGCCCTCGTCGGCGTCGGAGACGAGGTGGCCGACGTCGGTGATGTTGATGACGTGGACGACCTCGAAGCCCTCCGCGAGCAGGAAGCGCTTCAAGAGGTCGGAGAAGAGGCGCGAGCGCAGGTTGCCGATGTGCGGCGGGCCGTAGACCGTCGGACCGCAGCTGTACATCCGGACCCGGCCGGGCTCGATCGGAACGAAGGGGCGGCGCGTGCGCGTGCGCGTGTCGTAGAGCTCGATCCGGATCACGCCTGCGACTCCCCCGCTTCGATCAGCACGACCGCCATCGCCGCAATGCCCTCGCCGCGGCCGATCGCACCGAGGCGGTCGGTGCTCGTGACCTTGATGTTGACCCGTCCCGGCGCGGCGCCGAGGAGCTCCGCGACCCGGGCCTGCATCGCCGCCTGATGGGGCGCGAGTCGCGGGACCTGCGCGATCACCGTCGCATCGAGGTTGCCGAGGCGGAAGCCCGCCGCGCGCATGCGCTCGACGACCTGACCGAGCAGCACGCTGCTCGCGATCCCGCGCCAGCGCTCGTCGCTCGACGGGAAGTGGCGACCGAGGTCGCCCTCGCCGAGGGCACCGAGAATCGCGCTCGCCACGGCGTGCAGCAGGGCGTCGCCGTCGGAGTGGCCGACGAGCCCCTGCTCGAAGGGAATCGAGACGCCGCCCAGCATCAGGGGCCGACCCGCCGCGAGGGCGTGGACGTCGATCGCTTGTCCGATCCGGATGCCGCTCGACACGACTCGCGTTACTCCCCTGCCCGCTTCGCGCTCGACACGGATCCGCCGCGCCGCCCCGCCCGACTCTCGAGCAGGAGGCCCGCGAAGAGCAGATCCTCGGGCCGTGTGATCTTCGGGTTCGGGGCCATCGCCTCGACCATCGACACCGCGTGCCCCCGGTCCTCGACGAGCGCCGCATCGTCGGTCGCCCGTCGCCCCGCCCGCTCCGCCGCGGCGGTCGCGGCCTCGAGCCAATCGCGCCGGAAGACCTGGGGCGTCTGGGCCGCCCAGAGGCTCGCCCGGTCCGGCGTCTCGACGATGCGGCCCTCGACGACGCGCTTGAGCGTATCGCGGACGCGCTCGCCGAGGATCGCCGCCCCCGTCTCGGCCGCGACGTCGAGCACGCGCTCCACGTCCTCCGGATCGACGAGGCAGCGCGCCGCGTCGTGGACGGCCACGAGCTCGATGCCCTCCGGCAGGCTGGCGAGCCCGGCTCGCATCGAGTCCTGGCGCTCGGCACCGCCGGAGACCGCCGCTCGCAGCCCGACGACGTCCTTCATCCGGTCGGCGAGGGCGTCGAAGTCCGCCCGGTCCCGCCCCGCGATCACGGGCACGATGCAATCGAATCGCTTCGACGCCGCGAGGCTCCGGATCGAACGCTCGAGGAGCGTCTGCCCCGCGACCTCGACGAACGCCTTGGGCACCGCCCCGCCGAGCCGCTCCCCGCGCCCCGCCGCGAGCACCAGCGCCGCGACGACGGGCCGGCGCGCCATGCCTAACGCACCGGCTTCCGGACCGCGTCGACCTCGATCGCGTGGGCTTCGAGGATCGTGCCCTGGGCGCGCTCGAGCGCCGTCTCGGCGGCGTGGAAGAGCTGCAGCGCGTTGATCTTCTGACTCTCGGCCTCGACGAGATCCTCTTCGCGCTGCAGGACCTCGAAGGGCGTCGACTCGCCGTGCTCGAGCCGGATCCGCTCGGCCCGCAGCTGCTCTTCGGCGGCGAGGCGGCGGCGCTCGGCGGCCTCGATGCCCTGCGATGCCGCGAGCAGCGTCCGGGTCGCGGCGCGCACCTCGAGGATGATCTGCTGCTCGAGTCGGATGCGACTCGTCTGCGAGCGCCGCAGCTCGAACTGACTCCGGGCGACCTGCTGTCGGCCCTCGGTATTCGGAATCGGGACGGAGAAGATGCCCTGGACCCGGTAGTTGTCCTTGCCGTTCTCCTGGAAGAAATTGTCCGTCGAATGTCCCCAGCCGCTGTCCTCGGGCGGCACGCCGAAGGCGGGGTTCAGCTGTCGATTGCCGCGACCGGAGATGCCGACGTAGCCATAGCGACCCTGGAGGTCGACCTGGGGCAGTCGCTGGCTCTTCGCGAACTGGAGGTTGATCTCGCTCTGCTCGATCGCGTTGCGGGCCACCGCGAGCTCGGGCCGATTCGAGAACGCCTGCGACACCGCCTGCTCGACGTCGAGCGGGCCGAGCGAGTAGGCCGTCAGATCCGCCGTCGGAACGAGCTGCAGATCCGTCAGCGCCTGGAGCTTGGTCCCGAGCACGAGGTCGATCAGGACGTCCTGCGTGTTGCGGTAGTTGTTCGCCGTCTGGATCAGCTCGAACTCCCGATTGGCGACGCCGGCCTCGGCCTCGACGACCTCGACCTGGGAGACCACGCCGACCTCGTACTGCGTCCGGGTCTGGTCGAGCAGCGCGCGGGCGGTCTCGAGACTCTTCTGGGCGACCCGCACGCGGTCCCGCGCTGCGACCAGCCCCCAGTATCCGTTGACCGTCGACTGGACGTTGTCCATCAGCGTCTGCCGGAACTGCTGCTCGGCCGCCTCGCTCTGGGCACCGGTCAGCTTGACGTTGGTCCAGGCCTGGTTCCAGACGAAGTTGCGGAGCAGAGGCACCGTCGCGCTGAGGAAGAAGTCCGAGGTGTACTGCGCATCGAGCGCGAGGATCTTGCTGCGGGTGCCGAGCGAGTTGCTCGAGAACCGCGCATCGAACGAGGCGCCGACATACGGGATCAGCTGCGTCACACCGACGCTGCCGCCCGCGGTCCGATCCCGATTGGTCCCGACCGGGTTGAGCCGGAACGTATTCTGCTGCTTCACGACGTCGTAGATCGCGTCGCCCGCCAGCGTCGGATCGTAGGCCCCCCAGGCCGACGAGGCCTGAGCCGAGGCGACCAGCGGCCCGAAGCGCTCGACCTCGACGTTGAGGCCGTTCCGGATCGCCATCGCCACCGCTTCCTCGATCGCGATCGGCTGCCCGTCCTTCACGATCAGCGCCCCGGGCGCGAGATCGTCCATCGGGACCGCCGGCCCCGAAGAAGCCGACTGTCCCGGGACGGCGAGGACCGCCGCGGGCTCCACGGGCTGGGTCGGCGGGGTCGGCTCGACGGGCTCGACCGACTCGACCGGTTGGACCGGCAAGGCCTGCTCCGCGACCGGCTCGGTCCCCTCGGCCTGGGCCGCCGCCTCCGAGAATGGGGCCACCATCAGGGCCAGCCCCGCCAGCCCGAGCCACAACGCACGCATCATGAGAAACCTCCGTCCGGGGCTCGCGATCGCGGCCCGGGGCGCGATCCGGATGATGGGGGCCTGTGCCAATCGTCGCAACCCGAAGGCGATGCAGATCACAGCTTGCGGTGGCCGCCGATGCGATAACCTGCTCGGACTTCGTCCCGGGAGACCCGGGCTTCGAGCGTGTGGGAGGACAGTCGTGGGATTCTTCAGCTCCAGGGGCCGCGGGGATGGTGGCTCGTCCGAACCCAATCGCGAGAACGCAGCGACGACGCCGGGCTCCGCGCCGGGCGCGAAGCCGGCGCAGTCCTGGCAGACGGTTCCGGCCGCTCAGGCGGCGCCGGAGACGCGACCGCAGGGCAACGATTCGACGACCGGCCGAACCGCCGGCGCACACGGGGGGAAGAAGAACATGGCCACGATTGGGCAATCGATCGTTTTCAAGGGTGAGCTGACGGGCGACGAGGATCTCGAGATCGAAGGCCAGGTCGAGGGCAACGTCCGCCTCGCCAACAACACGCTGACGATCGGCGCGAGCGGCCGGCTGACGGCCCAGGTGGTCGCCAAGGCGATCATCGTGATCGGCCGCGTGAAGGGAAACCTCACGGCGACCGAGCGCATCGAGATCCAGGCGACGGGCGTCGTCGAGGGCGACGTCAAGGCGCCGAAGCTGAACGTCCAGGAAGGCGCCGTGCTGAACGGCGGCATCGACATGTCGGCCAGCGCCTCGACCTCTGCGCAGGCGAGCGCCTCGGCGTCGGTGGCCCGCGAAGAGCCCCGCAAGCCCGCCGCGAGCTTCGCCGCGGCGCCGACGGCCCCGGCCGCGAGGCCCTGAACGCGATCCGCTCGCCGGACCTCGGGTCCGGACCGGCAGACGACGAACGCCCGGACGTGCACCGCACGTCCGGGCGTTTTCGTTCAGACGGGCCGGAATCGCCGGGCAGAGCCTTCGCCCGCGCGAAGGACCGGCTCTCCGCTCCCGATCAGACGCGCGCCCCCCGTACCTTGGCCGGGGTCCGGCCGGGCACCCCGGGCTTGCCCCGGTCCCCATAGCGCTGCTCGAGGAAGAGCAGGATCGGCGACGCGATGAAGATCGACGAGTAGGTCCCGACGACGATGCCGATCAGCATCGTGAACGAGAAGGGGAAGATCACGGCGCCCCCGAAGACGAGCAGCGCGACGACCGCGAGCAGTGTCGTCCCCGAGGTCAGGACCGTGCGCGACATGGTCTGATTCACCGATGCATTCAGCACCTTCACGAGGTCGGCCTTCGGATCGACCTCGAGGTTTTCGCGGATGCGATCG
>JBIPOQ010000147.1:0-8080 GCA_044379055.1 Myxococcota bacterium | reverse complement strand
TTCTCGAAATGGCGGGGATCGGCGGGGAGGATCGGGACGGGGCGGGCTCGGGGAAGATCGCGGAGAGCCGGACGACCGGAGGGAGCACGCGCGCAAACGCGCCGTGGTCAGTCGCGTGTCGGCCTGTCGTCCAGCGTCAAGTCGACCATCATGTCGGAAGCGAGGCGCTCGAGCGTCTTGCGAATCGAGTCCCGGGCGAGACCGGGCGGGGGCGCGAGCTCGGCCCGCGCGCGGAAGAGTCGCTCCCCCGACATCGGCGCATCCTCGACGCGCGTCCACAGGTCCTGGACGTTCACCGAGAGGGCCGCGAGCGCGCGCGACACCTCGCGCACGATGCCCGGTCGATCCTGGCCCACGATCTCGAGCCGGAGCGTCGCCCCGGCCTCGACCGGCCGGTCCGGGATCTCGCTGTCCACGACACCGACCGAGAGTCCCCGGGACGCGAGCTCGGGCAGCGCGGCGATCAGGCCCTCCGCGCGCTCGGCCGGCAGATGGATCTGGACGACACCGGCGAAATGCCCGGCCAGGCGGGCCATCCGGCTCTCATCCCAGCTCCCGCCATGGGCCGCGATCCGCTCGGCGAGCCCCTCCACGAGGCCCGGACGGTCCGGGCCGATCACCGTCAGGACCAGCGTACGCGCCATGGGGTCACCCCTTCCGGAAAAATAAAACCCATTGTTTTCGGACATTTAGCGGACCGTACGAAAAAAAGTGCACGGGACCCGAAAAATCTTCGCCACCGATGCCGTCGAAGCGGCACTTCCCTCTCAGAACAAGCCGATATCCCCTTCCCAGGGAGGCCCGACGCGTCGATGGCGCGTCGGGCCGCTTGCTTTCTGGCCCCTGATCTCGGGCGAGGACTTCGCCCGGAGACGCCCGCCGCTCTTCCGATTCAGCGCGGGGCCAGGCGATCGCGGATTTCGCGCCAGCGCACGAGGGCTGCGAGGGCCCGGACCGCGCGGTGCGCGCTGGGATGGCAGAGGCGTCCGGCTTCGCGCAGGGCCGCCGGCCCCGGATTTTCGGGATTCGAGACCACGAGCTCGCTCACGCAGAGCACGGGCTTGCCGTGACGCCGACTCGCTTCGATGCCCGCCAGCGCATAACGCCGGTCCTGTCGTTCGTGGAACTCCGCCATCCGATCGAGGCCGTGGTCCGGGAAGAACGGGCCGGTCCGGAAGAAGCCGGCGGTCGCCGACTGGATGCCGATCCCGAGATGCAGCACCGCATCGACGTCCGGATGCGCGCAGACGAGCTCGAGCAGCTCCGGGATCGTGTCCCGCGTCTCGCCGCCCGCGAGATCGATCGGATTGCCGCGGCTCCAGCGCGAAGGCACCCGCGCATCGATCGCCTCGCGGATCTCGCCCGGCAGCTCGATCAGCTCGAGCCCCGCCTCCGCACAGGCGTCCGCCGCCAGGACGCCCCAGCCGCCGACCGACGTGAAGACGACGGTCCGGCGCCCCCGCGGCAAGGGCTGCGTCGCGAGGGTCGCCGCCCACTCGAAGGCCTCCTCGACGGTCGGCGCGCGCAGCACCCCGAGCTGCCGACAGAGCCCGTCGAAGACGCGATCGTCGCTCGCGAGCGCACCCGTATGGCTCGCCGCGGCCCGCTGCCCCTCCGAGCGGGCCCCGCCCTTCACGAGCACGAGGGGCTTGCGCCGCACGAGCCGCTCGACGGCTCGGCGGAAGCGCGCGCCGTCTCCGACGCTCTCGACATAACAGAGCGCGACGTCCGTGTCGTCGTCGACCGCGAAGTATTCGAGCAGGTCCGCGAGCCCGGTCTGCGCCGAGTTGCCGAGCGAGACCGCCTTGCCGATGCCGACGCCGGTGGCGACCGCGTAGTTGAGAAAGGACGAGACGAGATTGCCGCTCTGGCTCGCGACCCCGATGCGCCCGGGCGGCGGATAGGGCGCGACGATCTGGGCACACATCGAAGCCGGCGTCGAGACGACGCCCTGCCCGTTCGGCCCGACGAGCAGCATCCCGAGCTCGTCGGCCACGTCGACGAGCGAGCGCTGCAGCGCCTGGCCCGCCTCTCCCGCCTCGGCATAGCCCGCGCTCGTGACGAAGGCCGCGCGCACACCGCGTTTCGCGCAGTCGCGCAGGAGCTGCTCGTTGACCTGATTCGGGGTGCAGACGAAGACGAGGTCGAGGTCCGCCGCCGGCAGATCCTCGACCCGCGCGTAGGTCGCACGCCCGAGCACCGGCGCGGCGTCGGGCTTCACGCCGTAGAGCCCGCCCGCATAGCCGCAGCGCAGGAGATTGTGGAAGGTCACGAAGCCGAACTTGCCCGGATGACTCGCCACGCCGGCGACCACGATGCCGCGCGGATGGAAGAGCGGACGGAAGCGCTCCCGCAGCGCCTCGTCGGGCAACAGCGGGGCCAGCGCCGGCGTCGGCGGTCGCGCGCCCTCGGCGACCTCGACGAGGGCATCGACGGCGATCGGCCGTCCGGCGTGGACGATCAGCGGATTGAGATCGACCGACTCGATCTCGGGCGACTCGACCGCGAGTCGCGACAAGCCCTCGAGCACGTCGGCGAGGGCCTCGCGGTCGAGAGCGGGCTCGCCGCGATGGGGCTCGGTGTAGAGCCGTCGCGTCGCGAGGCCGTCGATCATCCGCCGCGCCTCGTCGCGGGAGAGCGGAACGAGGGCGAAGACGGCATCGGAGAGGGCCTCGGCGAGCACCCCTCCCTGCCCGAGCATCACACAGGGCCCGAACTGCGGATCGCGCACGAGGCCCGCGATCAGCTCGCGCTGACCCCGGACCTGCTCGGCGACGAGCAGCTCGACGGGCCCGTCCTCGGGCCGGGCCCGCGCGAGGAGATCCCGCGCCTCGCGCACGACGGCTTCGCGATCCCCGAGACCGACACGGACGAGCCCCCGCTCCGTCTTGTGCGCGATGCCCTCGCCCGCGAGCTTGAGCACCACCGGGAAGCCGAGGGCCGCCGCGGCCTCGGCGGCCGATTCAGGGTCGGCGGCCGTGCGCTCGCGCGGCAACCGCACGCCATGACGCGCGACGAGGGCCTTCGAGGCCGGCTCGGAGAGCGTGCGGGTTCGCTTCGCTCCGGGATTCGGGCGGGCTTCGGCTTGCGGGGGACGAGCGCTCATTCGCCCCGAAGCCTATCGGACCCGGACGAGCCCAACAAAATCCCGGGACGACTCGCAAGAACCGTCGGATCCCGGCGGAATTCCGTATGATTCGTCCCCATGCCGCAGACGCCCGCAGACGCCCCGGATTCGCTCTTCGCCCTCGGCGAGCGACTCTTCTCGGACTGGATCGTTTCCCCGCTCGACGCGGTGATCTTCTTCGATCTCGCCTTCTGGGACGACGCGACGGGCAACGCCATCGTCCTGCCCGCGGTCGTCGCCTGGCTCGTCGCCGGCGCGATCTTCTTCACGCTCCGCTTCCGCTTCATCAACCTGACCGGCTTCCGCCACGGCATCGATTGCGTGCGCGGGCGTTATTCGGAGGACGACGACGTCGGCGAGGTCAGTCATTTCCAGGCCCTCGCCGCGGCGCTCTCCGCGACGGTCGGCCTCGGGAACATCGCGGGCGTGGCGTTCGCGCTCGGGATCGGTGGGCCCGGCGCGACCTTCTGGATGATCGTCGGCGGGGTGATCGGCATGACGTCGAAGTTCGCCGAGTGCAGCCTCGCGCAGCGCTATCGACGCATCGACGAGAATGGTCATGTGACGGGCGGGCCGATGCTCTATCTGCGCGATGGCTTCGCCGAGAAGGGCTGGGCCCGCTCGGGCCGGGTGCTCTCGATCGTCTTCGCCGTGATGTGCATCGGCGCGAGCTTCGGCGGTGGCAACATGTTCCAGGCGAACCAGAGCTTCAAGCTCCTGGCCCAGGAGGTCCCGGCGCTCGCGAGTGGAACGGGCCAGATCGCCGTCGGCCTCGCCCTCGTCCTGCTCGTCGGGCTCGTCATCGTCGGCGGCATCCGCCGGATCGGCGAGGTCGCCTCGGTGCTCGTCCCCGCGATGTGTCTGATCTACATGGGCAGCGGTCTCGTGATCCTCGCGACCCACGCGAGCGCCATCCCCGACGCGCTCGCCACGATCGTCCGCGAGGCCTTCAGCTTCGAGGCCGGGCTCGGGGGCTTCGTCGGCACTCTCGTCCAGGGCTTCCGCCGCGCGGCCTTCAGCAACGAGGCGGGCGTCGGCTCCGCCGCGATCGCGCATTCCGCGGCGCGGACCCTCGAGCCGATCCGCGAGGGCTACGTCGCGCTGCTCGAGCCCTTCATCGACACGGTCCTCGTCTGCACGACGACGGCCCTGGTGATCGTCGTGACCGGGGTGCTCGACGATCCCGAGGCCGGCAGCGGGATCGCATTGACGGCGAGCGCCTTCGCCCGCGTCTTTCCGGACTTCCCCAAGGTCCTGACGCTGATCGCGCTGCTCTTCGCGTTCAGCACCATGATCTCCTGGAGCTATTACGGCGAGCGCGCGTGGATCTTCCTGTTCGGGGAGCGCACCCTGCTGCTCTACCAGATCAGCTTCCTGGGCTTCACCTTCGGCGGCGTGATCTTCCAGAACGCGAGCGTGGTCCTCGATTTCGGCGATCTCATGCTGCTCGGGATGGCCTTCCCGAACATCCTGGGCGTCGTGCTCCTCTCGGACGTGATCGCCCGGGATCTCGACCGCTATCGCGCCCGACTCGCCGCCGGCGAATTCACGCCCCGCCGCTGAGCGCCGCGCTCGCCGCCGGCGTCGGTGCGACGACGCGGAGCAGCCGCTTCTCCGAAAAACGGATCCGCCCCGAAGCGCCCGTCACCCCACCGAGCGGCCTCGGTCCGAAGCGCGAGTCGTCGTTCCGGGTCGTGCCCTCCACAGCCTTCTCCGTGCCGTAGAGATACGCCGCGACCAGCCCGTAGTCGCCGGCCTTCGTCGGTGCCTTCAGCGTGAAGACGATCCGCGCGCTCGCCCAGCGTTGCGCGTCGGCGCTCGACGCGATGCCTTCGATGTCGAAGAAGGTCGGCCTCTTGCTGCCCGGGGCCCCCGCCGTGCCGCCGTCGCCCGCCGGCAGCGCGTGCAGACGGGCCCCCTCGACCCGCGGCGTCCCGAGGACCTCGAAGCCTTGCAGCGCGAGGGCGCGGGCGTACAGACGGTGGGGCCGATCGAAGAGCCCGACCGCGACCCGCGGCCCTGCCCCGCCCGCCAGCTCGATCCGGACCTCGAAGGTCGCGCCCGCGGCGACCTCGGCGGGGGCTTCGACGGCGACCGTCGAGTGGGCGTCCACCGCGGCGAGAAGCTCGGCGATCCGCCCCCGTTCCTCCGGAGGGAGTGCCGAGTACACCCCGGAGCCCTCGCGCACCGCCTTCAGATGCTTGTTCTCCGCCAGGTCGGTCCGGGCCCTTTCACCGAGTCCCTCGAGATCCGATTCCGCCGTCGAGGCATGGCACCGCGCGCAATAGAGCCCCGTCGCCACCAGATCGTCCGGCGTTCCGCCCGGATGCCCCGACGCCTCGAAGGCGAAGCCCGCCCCGAGCACGACGATCAGCCTGCGAACCACCCGACCTGCCGTCCCCATCCGTCCGACCCCCATTCCCATCCCTTCCTCCTCTGCGGCCCGGCGGAACCGACGCTCGGCCGGACTCGACCCGCCGGCTGGGGAGCATAAATCGGCGCGAGCTGCTCCGGGAGCCTGCTAGCGTACGCGGTCGCCCGTCACGGAGGAGCGCATCGATGCAGCTTGGCAAGCTCGGAGTCTGGTCCCATGTCGACCACCTGGACGCGGCGGCGGCCGCGGCCTTCGCCCGGCGCTGCGAGGGCTGGGGCTATGGCTCGTTCTGGGTGCCGGAAGCGGTGGGCCGGGATCCCTTCTCGCTGATCGGCTTCCTCGCGGCCCGGACCGAACGGATCGTCTTCGCGACGGGCATCGCCAACATCTACGCCCGCGATCCGATGCTGATGAAGGCGATCTGGAAGACCGTCTCGGACCTCGCGCCGGATCGCTTCATCCTCGGGCTCGGCGTCTCCCATCGCCATCTCGTGACGAACCAGCGCGGGCACGAGTACCAGAAGCCCGTCGAGACGATGCGCCAATACCTCGAAGCGATGCAGAAGGCCCTGTACATGGGCCCGCAGCCTGCCGTCGAGGCGCCGATCGTGATCGGCGCCCTGCGCGACAAGATGCTCTCGCTCTCCGCGACGGCAGTCCAGGGCGCGCACCCCTACAACGTGACCCCGGAGCATACGAAGCGGGCCCGGGCGGTCATGGGGCCCGAGGCACTCCTGCTGCCGGAGCAGATGGTCATCGCGGAGACGGATCCGACCCGGGCGCGCAACGTCGCGCGGGCCCAGCTGAAGATCTACCTGCGCCTGCCCAACTACCAGAACAACCTGAAGCAGTTCGGATTCGTCGACACCGACTTCCAGAACGACGGCAGCGATCGACTGGTCGACGCGCTCGTCTGCTGGGGCACCCCCGAGAAGATCGCGAGCCATCTCCAGGCCCACCTGTCGGCGGGCGCGAACCACGTCTGCGTCCAGACCTTCCGCCCGGACGGCGCGCCGGGCGCCGACGAAGACCTGCTCGCCCTGCTTCCGAGCCTGGTCCGTTAGCCGGTTCCCGCGCGCGAAGGAAATCCCGATGTCGAGCTCCGCATCCGCCCTCTTCACCCCGCTCCAGCTCGGACGCCTCGAGCTGCGCAATCGCGTCGTCATGGCGCCGATGACCCGCTCGCGGGCCGGCGCCGACGACGAGCCGACGGACATGGTGGTCGAGTACTACCGCCAACGGGCGAGCGCGGGGCTCATCGTGAGCGAGGGGATCTACCCGAGCTTCGCGGGCAAGGGCTATTGCCGCACGCCCGGCCTCGTGACCCGGCTCCAGGTCAAGGCCTGGCGCAAGGTGACCGACGCCGTCCACAACGAGGGCGGCCGGATCGTCGCCCAGATCATGCATTGCGGTCGGGTCGCCCATCCCGACAACAAGCCGCGCGACGCGGAGACGGTCGCGCCCTCGGCGATCCGGGCCAGGGGCGACATGTACACCGACACGAAGGGCATGCAGCCCCTGACGACGCCCCGTGCCCTCACCCGCGACGAGATCCCCGAGGTCGTCGCCGAGTTCGCCCGCGCGACGGAGCTCGCCTACGACGCCGGCTTCGACGGCGTCGAGGCCCACGGCACGAGCGGCTACCTGCTCGCCCAGTTCCTCTCGACCGGCAGCAACGTCCGCGAGGACGAGTACGGCGGGTCGGTCGCGAATCGCGTGCGCTTCCCGGTCGAGGTGATCCGCGCGATGGCGGCGGTGGACGGCGCGTCGCGGGTCGGATTCCGCATCTGCCCCGGGAACCCGTTCAACGACCTGTCCGACGCGAATCCGGAGGAGACCTTCCGCCACTTCCTCGGCGAGCTGCGTCCGCTCGGCCTCGCCTACGGCCACGTGATCCGGCTGCACGCCGTCGAGCTCGACAACATCGAGCTCGCCCGCTCGGCCTTCGGCGGGCCGCTGATCGTCAATGACAGCTACAAGCGGGACGAAGCGATGGCCGTCGTCGACGCCGGAAAGGCGGCCGCGGTCTCCTTCGCGCGCGCCTACATCGGCAATCCGGACCTCGCCCGGCGGCTCGAGCGCAATGCGCCGCTCGCGCGCTTCGACCCGGGCGCGCTCTACACGCCCGGGCCGAAGGGCTTCGTCGACTATCCCGCGCTCGAGGGCTGAGACCTCGGGCGCCTTCGCTCAGCGCGAGCGGAGGGCGTCGCGGATCTCGGTGAGCAGGACCTCTTCCTTGCTCGGGCCCGGAGGCGGCGCTGCGGCCTCCTGCTTCTTCATCCGGCTCATGGCGGTATTCATCGCCTTGACGACGAGGAAGATCGCGAAGGCAATGATCAGGAAGTCGAGGATCACGTTGAGGAAAGAGCCGTAATTGACCGAAACGGCGGCCGTCTCGCCGACTGCGTCCTTGATCGTGATCTTGAGATCGGAGAAATCGACCCCGCCGAGCAGGAGCCCGATGGGCGGCATCAGGACGTCGTTCGTGAACGAGGTCACGATCTTTCCGAACGCCCCGCCGATCACGACGCCGACGGCCATGTCGACGACGTTGCCCTTCATCGCAAAGTCTTTGAATT
>JBIPOQ010000146.1:0-8157 GCA_044379055.1 Myxococcota bacterium | reverse complement strand
TCGCGCGCGCCCTCGAACCGATCCCCGACCGGCGCTAGGCGCCGGCGCGAAGATCTCCCCGGGACGACTTCAGCCGCTCGTCGCCTCGTCGTGCTGCCGCACCCGGATCCCGGGGAGATCGGACGCAGGATCAGCGCCGGGGGTGACGACCCGGTGGCGACGGCGTGGGAATTGAAACAAGTCGCCCGCGGACGCCTCGACGCCTGCCGTCGCTTCTGATTCCGTCCGCCGTCATGGCCGACTACGACGCCGTCGTGATCGGATCCGGAATGGGCGGGGGCACGGCGGCCGCGGCCCTCGCGGACGGGGGACTTCGGACCCTCGTCGTCGAGCGCGGCACGCGGATCGCGGATCCCGCTTCGTTCCAGGACGAAGCGAAGATGCTGATCGAGGGCATCGCCGCCGACGATCGCCCGATCCAGATCGACGGGCGAGTGGCCCGCCCCTTCATCGGCGGGATCCCGGGCGGCAGCACCGCGCTCTTCGGTGCGGCTCTCCTCCGGCCCTCGCCGGAGGATTTCGAGCCCGGACGACACTACGGCGACCGCATTCCGCCCGCGGTGCAGCGATGGCCCTTTCAATACGAGGACCTCGCCGCCTACTACGACCGCGCCGAGGAGCTGTTCCGCGTGAGTGGCGACGGCGATGCCCGACCTCCCCATCTCGGAAGGCGGGGAAGCCCCTATCCCGCGCCGAGCCCGCCCCTCGATCCGTTCAACGAGGGGCTGTCCCGGGCCTTCCGGCGACAGGGACTCGAGCCCTTCCGACTTCCGCTCGCGATCGATTTCTCCCGTTGCCGACGCTGCCCGACCTGTCCGGGTTATGTCTGCCCGAACGGGTCACGGGCCTCGACGGAGTCGACGCTCCTTCGCCCCCGGGCCGAGCGGGGCGCCCTGGAGGTCTGGGAGGGCCAGGAAGCCGAATGCCTCGTCCACAGTCAGGGCCGCGTCCGCGCCGTCCGATTGCGCGACCGGGCGTCGGGCGTCGTCCGGGAGGTCCGCGCAGAGCACTACCTGCTCGCCGCAGGCGCGCTCGGCACCCCCGTGCTCCTCGAACGCTCCGGACGCGGGCTGCAGAGCGGCCAGCTCGGGCGCAATCACATGTGCCATCTCGGAGCGCTCGCCGTCGCGATCTTCGCACGCCCGATCGGCGCCGACCGGACCTTCCTCAAGCGGCTCGGCCTCTCCGATTTCTATCTCGGGACGCGATCGCAGAGGCAGAAGCTGGGGTCCGCCCAGACGATCCCGATTCCCGGTCCGCTCTCGCTCCGAAAGCAGACGGGCATGCCTCTCCCGATGCGTCTCTCGCGAGCGATCCAGGCCCGCTCCCTGCTGTTGGCGGGCTACGTCGAAGATCTTCCGCAGGCGACCAATCGCGTTCGCGCGGGACGGGGGAACGCGCTCCGGCTCGAGCGGCGCTTCGCCGCCTACGACGTCTTTCGCGCGCGAATCCTCGCGCGCGCCCTCGTCCGCGCCCTGCGCGGCACGGGAGCACGGGTCGCCCTGCCCTGGGTCGCGAGCGGCGATCGCGAGCATCTCGCCCACCAGGTCGGGACCTGCCGCGCGGGCGACGATCCCCGGACCTCCGTCGTCGACGGCTGGGGTCGACTGCACGACGACGATCGCATCTGGGTCGTCGATGGCAGCGTGTTCCCGACCTCTCTCGGCGTCGGGCCCGCGCTCACCATCGCCGCCCACGCTCTGCGCGTCGCGGACCGGATCCTGGGCTCGCGCTTCCGCTCAACCGAGCGCGTCGACCCCGAGACCAGCGCCGCCCCCGGCGAGTCGCCGTCGGCGCGATGAGCGCGCGAGCCAGCGACCGGCCTCGACGCGATCGATCGTCCGGGCGTACTCGGCGACGAGGGATCGGGTCTCGCTCGTCCAGTCACAGCCCTCTGCGAAGCGCCGCGCCTCCGCGGCATAACGAGCACGGCGGGCGTCGTTCTCGAGCAGTCCGCGGATCGCGTCGGCGAATCGCTTCGCGTCCGTCGGGTCGACGAGCCGGCCGGTCTCGCCCTCACGGACGAGATCGGGGATCCCGCCCCCCGGCGCCGCCACGATCGGCAGCCCCGCGCTCATGGCTTCGAGCACGACGAACCCGAGGGTCTCCGTCCGGGACGGCATGACGAAGAGGTCCGCGCTGGCAAAGGCCGTCGCGAGCTCCTCCCCGCGCAGGAAGCCGAGAAAGCGCGTCGGCCGCTCCGCGAAGAGGCGTTCGAGGGACTCGCGGGCCGGCCCATCGCCGACGATCGCGAGGCGACACTCGGGCAGCTCGTCGAGGACCGGGGCCAGCAAGTCGAGACTCTTTTCCGGGGCGACGCGCCCGGCGTAGAGCAGGATCGGCGCATCGATGCGCCCGTCGTCGACCATGCGGTCCCGCATCGCAGGGCTCCGGCGATGCGGCGAGAAGAGCGCCGTGTCGACGCCGCCTCGCCAACGACCGACGTCGGCGATGCCGTGGGATTCGAGCTCCTGCTTCGTCTGGCTCGAGGGGCAGAGATTGCGGTGGGCCAGGGCGTGGACCGCGCGCAGCAGCGGCCAGATGATCGCGCGAAGCCAGCGCAGGCCGTAGCCCTCGAGATACCGCGGCAGGTCCGTGTGGTAGGAGGCGACGATCGGGAGGCGAAGAAGCCGCGCGGCGAGCAGCGCCCAGAGGCCGAGGCAGACGGGCCCGACGACGTGGACGACATCGGGGCGGAAACGGAAGAGACGCCAGAGGATGCGCGGATCCGGCAAGCAGACGCGCAGTCCCGGATAGGGCGGGAAGCCCGGGCCCGGGACCCGCAGGACCTGCGCCCCCGCGAACTCGGAGACGCTGCCCGCCGGCGCGATCACGAAGACGTCGTGGCCGTCGGCGACGAGGCGCTCGATGGTATGGCGCAGCCGATTGGTGATCCCGTCGATCTTCGGCAGGAAGACTTCGCTCACGATCGCGATCCGCATGTTCCCCCCCTCATGCATTCGACTCGGGCCGCGCGACCACCGCGACGCCCCGACCGGCTCCTTCTCCGCCGGACTCGATCCGATGACCCTCGACGAAGCGACTGCCCCGCTTCCAGCCGAGTCGTTGCAGCCGGTAGTAGAGATCGGGCGCTGCCGCGTGCAGGGCCTGGAGCGCGCGGAACGAGAGCGGTGCGCGATCGCTCCCGATCCAGTCGTCGCCTTCGATCCAGCGAACGATCCGCGCCGCGACCTCCGCCGCCTCCGGCGCGCGTCGGCAGCGCCGCGCGCGCAGGGCGGCGCCGCGCGCGTTCAGGCGCAGCACGGGCGCCCAGGAGAGCGGGCCGCGGACGACCCCTGGCCGGTAGAGACGCACGCGTACGCAGGGTTGGGCGGCATGCACGATCGGACCCGCGCCTGCGATGAACGAATGCAGCGCGGTCTTCGAAGCGTGATAGACGGGTCCGAAGCAGGACGGGCTGCCGTCCGCGATGGACCCGATCGCGACGAGATCGAGCCGTCGCGTCGCGCCCCGGGCCCCCGCGGCGGCGACGACGAGGGAAGGAAAGACGGCGTTCAGCGCGAAGATCTCGCGGGTCGTGTCGACGAGCGGGACCCCCGCCGGCCCGACCTCCGTCTCGATCCTCGCCGCATTCAGGATCAGGACGTCCGGATCGAGCTCGAGCAGGCGCTCCGCGTCGTCGGCGCTCGCTTGTGCGGAGCGAACCATCCGATGGCAGGCCGGCGGCAGCGGCGTCTCGCGGTGGGAGACCCCGACGACTTCGCAGCCCGCGCTGCGATAGGCCTGGGCCAGCGCCGCACCGAGCGTCCCGGTCACGCCCGTGATGACGACGCGCTTGCGATCGAACGTGGCGGGCGGCGAAGCGCCCTCCCGGGGCTCGTCCGGCCGAATGACGTCGTCGCTCGTCATGCCGCCTCGGGCCGAGCCGAGCGTCGTCCGGGGGTCAGCCAGCGGGCATCGACATCGTCGAGCAGCCGGCGGATCGGACCGGGCGGGGGTGCGAAGACGTGGGTCGGCCAACGCCGCTCGGCCGCGGTCTCGGCGAGCTCGCGCGTCGGATTGACGGGATGCGGGTCCCCGACCGCCTCGAGCAGGGGGAGGTCTTCGTGGCTGTCGCTGTAGAAGCGCGTCCGCGCGAGCTCGAAGCCGTGGCGCGACGCGAAGCGCCGAGCCGCGTCGAGCTTGCCGGGGCCATAACAGACGGGATGGCGGACCCGGCCCGTGAAGAGCCCGTTGCGCACCTCGAGCCCGCTGCAGGCGACGAACTCGATCCCGAGATGGCGGGCGATCGGCTCGACCTGATAGCGGGTCGCCGAGGTCACGATCGCCAGGAAATGACCGCGCTGTCGATGCGCTTCGACGAGTCGCCGTGCTTCGGGAAAGATCCGCGCCGCGAGCGAGCGTTCGAAGACCTCTTCGCCGAGCTCGCGCAGCGCGGCCTCGGGCAGACCGCGCGCGGCGGCCGTCGTCGCGGAAAGAAAGGCGGTGAACCCGATCCGACCCAGGCGGAAGGCGGCGGCGGCAGCGAGCGAAGAGGCGATCTCCCCGGCCGCCATCCGGCCCGAACGGAGCCGGTGGGTGAAGAACGCGATCGCCGAATAACCATCGATCAGTGTGCGGTCGAGGTCGAAGAGCGCCGCGACCCCGGGACCCGAAGGCCCGCTCCGAACGCCTCGGATCAACGCCTCGACCGAACCTTCGCGCGCGATGCCCATCGGCCGTCATCCCCCGTGACGCGATTTCCGGCGCCCCCCGCGCCTTCGCTCGCGTTCGCTCCGACGGAGCCCGTCCCGGGCACGGGCTCCCGATGGCCGGCATTATCGGGAGGTCCGCGCGGCAAGCGAGCCCCGGGCGGCGAACGTCGGCGAGTCGTTGCGCGGTCGTCGTCGATTCGACAAATCGTCACCGGGACGCGACCGGCGCGCTGCACGACCGTCACGCGAGCCCGACGCGCCTCGACGACCGCAGGGGGGGCACCGCGGCCCCGCGGCTTTGCAGGCCCCTCGCCCATGTTTTAACGTCCGAGTCCTTACCCCCTTTTCCGAGGTCGTTCCGCCATGTCCGAATTCGATGCCAAGCCCATCGTCCTCTTCAAGACCCTGACCAACACCGAGCTCGGCGCCGAGCGCGTCCGCGTCGACGCGAACGGCGACGTCGTGCTGGTCGACGTACTGAAGAAGGTCACCGAGTCGATGCTGACGTCCTATCCGCGGACGCAGCTCGGCCTCTGGACGCCCAACCGCGCCGCGCTCCGGTTCAAGAAGGACCAGATCGACGGCCGCGACGTCCGCAGCTTCGCGACGGGCAAGAAGCTGTCCTACGACGAGATCAAGAAGCTCGCGAGCTAGCTAGGACTCGAGCCGGACCGGGAACCGGTCCGTGTAGAACCGGAACCGCTCCCGCAGCGCGCGGCCGTCGAGGTCGAAGTCGGCAAGGTCGTAGACGACCCGTCCGAAGCGACCGCGCGGGTGGCTCGTGTTGTAGTCGTCGATCCGGCGCTTCGTCTCCGCGTCGAAGGGCATGCCGGCGAGGGCGTAGATCTTCTTCACGGTCTCGAGCTCCGAGCCCATGTACTCGTGGAAGAGCACGTCGATCGAGCGATCCGCGGGCTGGAGCGCGCGGTCGCGCACGCAGGCCTGCAACATCTTCTCGATCCGGTCGGCCCAGTAGTGGCCCAGCCAGACGGGGTCGGGCCGCTCGGCGGCCATGCGCGTCGTGTAGGCGACCATCGTCGAGAACGACGCCACGGTCGACACGGGATCGCGATGGGTCAGCGCGACCGTCGCCCCCGGAAAGACCGTCGCGAGGGGCCCGAGCTGCTCGAGGTGCTGCGGGCTCTTCAGGATCCAGCGCTTCGGGCCCCGCAGCCAGGACAGCGCCTGGAGGATCCGCTTCAGATAGCGGTAGTGGGGCGTCTGGTCTTCGCCGCGGTAGTAGTCGCGATAGACCGGGGATCCGCCGACCCCGATGTTCTCGAAGTACATCGTGCCGAAGTCCATGCCGAGCAGGTTGATCTCCTCGTGGACGTGGTCGACGGTCATCTCGTGCATCGCATCGAAATGCGGGAGCAGGACGTTGCGTCCTTCGATGCCCGCCTGGGCCCGCGTCCAGCGCGGGTCGACTTCGCCGGCCGCCGGCTTCTCCGCGTCGTCGAGCACCGGCTCGAGCGCCTCCCACCACGGCAGATGCCGCAGGCGCGGATCGGCACCGAAGAGGTTGAGCAGATGGGTCGTCCCGCTGCGCGGCAGCCCGGCGATCACGATCGGCGGCTCGAGCTCGAGGGCGAGGATCTCGGGATGGCGCTTGATCAGCGCTTCGAGCCGCAGCCGATTCTCGAGGAACTGCTGCAGCGCGCCGTAGGACGTGATCTTCCCGAGCGGGGAGAGCGCAGGCCCCTCGCGCAATCCGCGCAGGGCCGCCTCGAGCCCGCGCTCCCAGCCGGTCGGTCCGAAATCGTCGAGCCCGGTCTTCCGGCGCGCCGCGTCGAGGATCGCCGCGGGCTCGAAGACGAGCGCCTCGGCGGCAGGCGCGAGCGACTTCACGTAGTCGCCGAAGCCCTCGGGCATGCGCGGATGGGCGAGGTCGTCGATGCGGATGTCGGCGGGCGCAGCGCTCATCTCGGGCTCACTCGTAGGTGCAGAGGTAGGCGGTGTCGATCGCGACCTTCAGCTGGAACTTCGCGTTCGCCGGCACGACGAACGACTTCCCCGCCGCGAAGGTCTGCCAGCCCGACTGGCCCGGCAGCTTCACGACGAGCTCGCCCGAGACGACGGTCATCGTCTCCTTCTGGCTCGTGCCGAACTCGTACTCGCCCGGCGCCATGACGCCGACCGTCGCCGGCAGCGTCGCCGTCTGGAAGCCGATGGACTTGACCTTGCCGTCGAAATATTCGTTGACCTTGAACACGCTCGGAGCTCCTGCAGCAGGGAAACACGCGATGCGCCGCTCGAGTCGACCCGGTCCGCCCGGGCCCTCGGAGGGCCATTCGCCGACGCGCGAGCTTAGCGGGAATCGGCGGCGGCCCCCTCCCCTCTTGCTACGCTGGCGGCCGCCCTATCAAGGAGGCCCTGCGATGGAAGACTGCCCGATCCAGATCGGCGAGATGCTGCTGACCCTCGTCGACCCGCGCCGCGGCCATGAAGTCGCCTACAACCGCTGGTACGAGCGCGATCATTTCTACGCCGGCTGCATGATCGGCCCCTGGCTCTTCGCCGGCAGCCGCTGGGTCGCGACCCGCGCCCTGAAGGACCTCCGGCTCTCGGATGGACGCGGCGAAGTCGCGAACCCCGTCGACGCCGGCTCCTACGTCTCGATCTACTGGGTCCACGCCGACCACGAGCAGGAGCATTGGGACTGGGCCGGCACGCAGGTCCACTGGCTCTACTCGAACGGCCGCGGCTTCGCCGAGCGCGACCACGTCCACACCGTCCTCTTCAAGTACCGGACGACCGCCTATCGCGATCGGGACCCGGTCCCGATCCAGCTCGCCCTCGACCACGGCTACCCCGGCATCGCGATGATCGCGACGGACCGCGCGAAGGGCGTCTCGGAAGAGGACCTGATCCGCTTCACCGCCGGGTCGAAGGCGATCACGTCGCCGACGAGCCCCGTCGCGAGCATCTCGTCCTGGTGCCCGAAGCAGCGCGACGCGATCACGAGCAACTCTCCGATGAACCTCGGCACCGGCACCGGCGGCCCCGAGCGCACGATGCAGCTCGCCTTCCTCGAAGGCGATCCGACCGCGGCCTTCGGCGAGATCGCCGCCTACGCCCGCGCGATCGAAGGCGCGGGGCTCGGGCGCATCTGCTTCGCCGCGCCGTTCTTCAAGACGGTCGTCGGGACCGACCGATACGCCGACCAGCTCTGGTAGGCCGCACCGATCCGGGAGAACGCCCGAGACGCGAAGCCTCAGCGATCGCAGCGCTCCGCGGCCCCCGACGCCGCCCGCCCCAGATCGGGATCAAGGCATTCCCCTCCGACGCCGATCGGCGTCGGAAAGGAGGAACGCCATGTTCGTCGAGTGGAGCAACCGCTATCAGATCGGCGTCGGTCCCATGGACGAGGCCCACAAGAAGCTGATGGGCCTGATGAACCAGCTCCACGAGCAGCGCGCCGCCGGCGACGACCGGGGCGATCTGCGCAAGACGCTGAAGGCCCTCGCCGACTTCACGATCCGGCATTTCCGCGAGGAGGAGG
>JBIPOQ010000145.1:0-8163 GCA_044379055.1 Myxococcota bacterium | reverse complement strand
GAGCGTGCGACCGAAGCCGAAGGAGACGCCGGTGAAGCCCGGATCCTCGTAGGTCGAGTAGTCCATCAGCTCGGAGACCCGGATCGAATCGACCCGCTCGCAGACCGACGCCAGCGAGAGCGGGATGACGTCCCCCGACCAGCCCGGGTCGAAGCCCGAGGTGAAGAGCGTCGTGCCGCCTTCGGCGCAGGCCGCTTCGAGCCGCTCGCGGAGCTTCGGGCTCGAGAACGGGGGATAGACGAGGGACACGATTGCCGTGTTCACGACGTTCTTGCCCGAGGCGAGGATCCGGCAGAGGTCGTCGACCGTCTCTCGGATCCGCGTCTCGCCCTGCGCCATGTACGACACGCAGTCCGCGTCGAGGGCGAGCAGCGCCTCGACGTCGTCCGTCGCCCGAATGCCCGTCGCTTGCGAAAGGTCGCCGAGCTCCGCTGCGTCGCGGCCGACCTTCTGCGGCGAATGGGCATGGACCCCGACCAGCTCGAGGTCGGGATGGCGGACGATGCCGCCGATCGCCTTGCGACCGGCGTTGCCCGTGCCCCACTGGATGACCCGGTAGCGCTTCGATTCCGAGGGCTTCACGTCGCCGCCTACTTCTTCTTGCCGCTCTTCGCGCCGGCGTTCTTCGCTGCCTTCTCGCCTTTACCGTGGCCCGTTCGATAGTCGCCGAACTTCGAGTCCCGCTTCTGGAGGGCGGCCGTCAGCTTGCCCTTGCCCGCACCGGTCTGGCTGATGAAGTCGCCGAAGCTCTTCTGATGGATCGCCATCGCGCAGATCTCGGTGCCCTGGCGGATGCCCTGGCGCAGGCCCATGACCTCCATCTGGCGGTGCACGGCGCGCTTGTTGAGGGCGACGATGTCGGGGGGCAGCGAAGCGATGCGCTGGGCCATCTCGAGGGTCTTCTCCTCGAGCTGATCGGCGGGATAGGCCCGCGTCGCCCAGCCGCGCTGCGCCGCCTCGATGCCGTCGATCGGATCGCCGGTCAGCATCATCTCCATGCCGCGGCGCATGCCGACGAGCCAGGCATGGAACTGCATGTCCGGGACGCCGAAGCGCACGGCCGGGTATCCCATCTTCGCGTCCTCGGCCATGTAGACGACGTCGCAGCCGGTCGCGAGCTCGCTGCCGCCGGCGAGGCAATAGCCGTGGACCTGCGCGATCACGGGCTTCGACAGCTCCCAGATGCTCATCCAGGTCTCGGTCACGTGGCGCGGATACTGGCCTTCGCCCTGCGGCGTGAAGAATGGGTACTCGACGCCCTCGTTGCCGCCGCCGAGGTCGTAGCCGGCCGAGAAGGAAGGGCCTGCGCCGCGTACGATCATGACGTGCACCGACGGATCCTGGTCCGCCGCCCGGAGCGCATGGAGGATCTGCGCGCGCAGGTCGTGGTTCAGGGCATTGCGCTTGTCGGGGCGGTTCATCGTGATGCGGCGGACGTGCGGCGCCGGATCGTCGACGAGCAGGACGGTGTAGTCGGCCGGGGATTTCGGCCAGCTCGGGCGGAGCTTCGGGGCGGCGGCGCTCTGCATCGCGCTCTTGCCGGACCGGGCGGACTTCTTCGGGGACGACTTCGAGGCGCTCTTCGAGGGATTCTTCGCGGGATTGTCGTAGCTCATGTCGGACAGGCACTCCTGAGGGAGGGGAAGAAGACCGGGGCGGGCGGGATCCTAACCAATGCCCCGGGCTCGAACAGAGGGGCAACGGGCTCGTTTTCCGCGTGCGCTCGACTCGGCCCGGTGCCCCACGCTAGCGTCGGACGAGCCCGACGACCCCGGAGCCCGGGCTCCGCGAGCGGGCCCGATGGTCCGTCCCGCGCCCATCCCGAAGCCTCGCGCCCGTCGCGTCGCGCCCGACGATCGGAGAACGACCACATGGACGGCTTGCAGAGAAGAGCCCTGATCACCGGCGCCTCCGCCGGCCTCGGCGTCGAGTTCGCCGAGCAGCTCGCCGCCCGGAAGGTCGACCTCCTGCTCGTCGCCCGGCGCAAGGACAAGCTCGAGGCGGTCGCGGCCGATCTGCGCGCCCGCCACGGCGTCGACGTTGCGATCTTCCCCGCCGATCTCGAGGACCGCGACGCGCCGCGGCGGATCTTCGAATTCAGTCGGGATTCGGGCCTCGATGTCGACTGGCTCGTCAACAACGCCGGCAGCGCGGGCCCCCATTTGCTCGAGGAGCCCGAGTGGGCGCCCCAGGCGGCGTTCCTCGAGCTGATGATGCTGTCGGTGACCCAGATGTGTCATTGGTTCGTGCCGCCGATGAAGGCGCGCAACTTCGGGCGGATCGTCAACGTCGCGTCCTTTGCGGGACGAATCGCGCGCCCCGCCGGCGCCCATTACGGCCCCTCGAAGGCCTATCTCATCGCGCTGTCCGAAGAGCTGGCGCTGATGCTGAAGGGCACGAACGTCCACGTGACCGCGCTCTGCCCCGGCTTCACGCACACCGATTTCCACGCCACCGCCGGCCTCGACGAGATGAAGAGCGGCCTGCCGGGCTTCATCTGGTACGACGCGGCGACCGTCGTCCGCGAAGGCCTCGAGGCCGTCGACAAGGGGCGGGCCATCCTCGTGTCGGGGCGCATCTACCGCTGGCTCGACCCGCTCGCCCAATCGGTCTTCGTCCGTCCGCTCCTCAAGGCGTTCGCGCCAGGAAGATGAAAATGACCCTCGCCCCCTTCCATCCCTTCTCGCTCGAGTACACCGCGAACCCGCGAGCCTATTTCGCCGAGTTCCACCGCGACAATCGACTCGTCTTCATCCCCGAGATGAACGCCGTCGCGGCCCACGGCTACGACGCGGTGCGCGCCTTCTGCGACCATCCGCAGATGTCGCGCAACCCGGCCGACGCGGGCATCGACGACCCGGTCGCCGCGGCGAAGCGCCTCGAGCGCTGGCCGACCCTCGAGAACCAGATGCGCAAGACCGTCGCCGGCGATCCGCAGGGCCTCGCGCGCATGCGTGAGCTGCTCGCGCCGGACTTCAAGCCGGCCATGATCCGCAAGATGGCCTCGACCGTGACCGACGTCGTCGACAAGCTATGCGCGCCGCTGCAATGGGAGCGCGAGCTCGACATGGTGACGCTCGTGCAGTCCGTGCCGCTGCTGATCATCTCGCGCCTGCTCGGCCTCGATGAGGCGAGCTCGGACGCGGAGCTCTTCCTGCGCGCGGCACCGGCCTATTTCCGTGGCATCAATCCGCTGGCGGACGAGAGCGCACGCGACGAGGCGGAGCTCGCGGCGAACCAGATGTTCGAGGTCCTGTCGCGGACGGTGGAGAGCCGGCGGCGCGACCCGCAGACCGACATGGTGACCCAGACGCTCGAGATGGCGGCCGGCATGGGCGGCGTGACGACCGAGGACGTCGTGCGCGCGCTCGTCATCCTGGTCGCCGCTGGGACCGACACGACGCGGCTCACGACCTCGCTCGCGGTGCGCACGCTGCTCGCGAATCCGACGGCCTTCGAGGCGCTGAAGGCGAATCGCGACGACGTCAAGAACGCCGTGATGGAGCTGCTGCGCTACGACAGCCCGACGAAGTTCCTCGTGCGCGTCGCCGTCGAGGACGTCGCGTGGCAGGACCAGACGATCCCGCGCGGCACGATCGTCCTGCTCTCGATCATGGGGGCCGGCTGGGATCCGCGCGCCTTCCCGAACCCGGAGCGTTTCGACGTCCACCGCGATCTCCGCGGCAGCCTCAACTTCGGCTTCGGCTCGGGCTACTGCCTGGGCGTGCACCTCGCGCGACTCCAGGTCGGGACGCTCGTGAGCTTCCTCTGCGACCATCTCCCGTCGACCGCACGGGTCGACGACGCGGGCATCCGGTGGGATCCGCGCAACCTCTTCCTGCGCGAGATCACCGCCCTGCCCGTCCACGTCCGCTAGTCCGGCGCCGCGCGCCGCGCAGCGCGCGCCCTCGACGACCGATCTCGAAACCCTCCGGAGGAACGATTCATGGGACAGCTCGACGGCCGCGTGGCCATCGTCACCGGCGCAGGACTCGGCATCGGCCAGGCCATCGCCCGGCGCTTCGTCGAAGAAGGCGCCCGCGTCGTCGTCGCGGAGCTGAACGCCGAAGCCGGACGCGCGACCGCCGAGGCGCTCGGGAAGAACGCGCATTTCGTGCCGACCGACGCTTCGAAGAAGGAGAGCGTCGAAGCGATGGTCCGATCGGCGGTCGAGAAGTGGGGAACCCTCGACATCCTCGTCAACAACGCCTGGGGCGGCGGCCGCATCGGCCGGATCGAGAAGAAGACCCCCGAGCTGATGGCCCATGGAATCGACATGGGCTTCCTCGGGCCGTTCTGGGCAATGGTCGCCGCGCAGCCGATCATGAAGGCGAAGCGGTACGGGCGGATCGTGAACGTCTGCTCCCTCAACGGCGTGAACGCCCACATGGGGACCGCCGAGTACAACACCAGCAAGGAGGCGCTGCGCGCCGCGACCCGCACCGCCGCCCGCGAGTGGGCCCCGCTCGGGATCACGGCCAACGTCATCTGCCCGGCCGCCAAGTCGGCCTCGTTCAAGGCGACGATGGGCGCCCACCCCGAGCTCGTCGCGGCCGACGTCAGCAATCCGATGGGCCGCATCGGCGATTGCTACGACGACATCGCCCCCGTCGTCCTCTTCCTCTCGAGCGAGGGCTGCCGCTACCTGACGGGCAACACGCTCTTCGTCGACGGCGGCTCGCACATCAACGGCTCGGCCTGGGCGCCGAACCTCGACGATTGAACGGCGTGCCGCCGACGAAGGAGACCCCGATGGGAGCCCTCGAGAACCGTGTTGCCATCGTCACGGGCGCAGCCCGCGGCGTCGGTGCGACGATCGCCGCGACGCTCGTGCGGGAAGGCGCGCAGGTCGTGCTGGCCGACGTCCTCGAAGAGCAGGGTCGCGACGCCGCGGCCGCGCTCGGTCCGAGCGCGACCTTCGCGCGACTCGACGTGACCCGGGAATCGGATTGGGCGGGTGTCGTCGCCGAGATCGTCCGCCGCCACGGCCGCCTCGACGTCCTCGTCCACAACGCCGCGATCCTCCACCTCGGCACGATCGAGAACACGACGGGCGAGACCTTCCGCCGGGTCCTCGAGGTCAACACGGTCGGCCCCTTCCTCGGGACCCGCGCCGTGGTGCCCCAGATGAAGGCGCAGCAGAAAGGCTCGATCGTCTACGTCAGCTCGATCGACGGCCTCGTCGGCATGAACGGCGTCACGGCCTACTCCGCTTCGAAGTTCGGCGTCCGGGGCCTCGCGAAATCCGCAGCCCTCGAGCTCGGCCGCAGCGGCATCCGCGCCAACAGCGTCTGTCCGGCCGGCGGAAACTTCGAGATGTACGGCCCCTGGCTGCCGAAGCTCGCCGGCTTCAAGGATCAGACCGCGGCCTACAACGAGAACCGCGGCATCCCGGGGGCCGCGCCCTTCGAGGCCATCGCCGAGGCCGTCCTCTTTCTGGCCTCGGACGCGGCGACCTCGGTGACGGGCATCGACCTGCCGGTCGACGGCGGGGCGACGGCCGGGAAATTCATCCTCGGCTTCAATACGCTCTGAAATCGGCTCGGCCGACCGCTCTGAAAGGATCGCCTCGCATGCACGCCTCCCTCGAGAAGCTCTTCGACCTGACCGGCCAGGTCGCGATCGTGACCGGTGCGACCAAGGGCCTCGGCCGCTCGATCGCCTTCGGGCTCTCGCGCGCCGGCGCTTCGGTCGTCGTCGCGAGCCGGGACCAGGCCCGCTGCGAAGAAGCGGCCGCCGCGATCGCCAAGGAGACTGGCCGCCCGACCCTCGCCGCCGCCTGTCACATGGGCGACTGGGATGCGCTGCCCGGCCTCGTCGAGAAGACCGTCGCGCGCTTCGGCCGGATCGACGTGCTCGTCAACAACGCGGGCATCCATCCGGCGTCGGTGCCGGTGATGGATCTCTCGAGCGAGTATTTCGACAAGCTCTATCACGTGAACCTGAAGGGCCCGGTTCGCCTCGCGGCGCTCGTCGCGCGCCAGATGCAGGCGCAGGGCCCGGGCGGTCGCATCGTCAACGTCGCGACCGTCGGGGCCTATGCCGGGGGCGTCGGCGTGGGAACGTACACGGGCCTCAAGGCCGCGCTCATCAACTTCACGAAGACGATGGCCCGGGAGTGGGCCCCGCTCGGCATCCGCGTGAACGCGCTCTGTCCGGGGCCCTTCGACTCCGAGATGATGCGCGGAACGACGAAGCTCGATCCGAAATTCCCGGACCGCTCGGCGCTGGCGACGATGCAGCAGCGAGTCGCGGACTGCGACGAGGTGATCGGCGCCGTCCTCTATCTCGCGACGAGCGCATCCTCGTTCGTCACGGGCGAGGACCACGTCGTCTCGGGCGGAATGCTCCGCTGTTAGGCTCGGCCAGCTAGCGCCACTCGCCGTTCGGCACGATCCCGGGATGCGACTCCGCCGGGGCCACCGCCGGCGGCAGGACGCCCTTGCCATCGAGCGCGTGGACCCTGAAGCCCAGGGCCGCGGGGAAATGCATGCTGTGGGTCACGAGCCCGGTCCGCTCCGCCGCCGGGAGATAGGCGAGCTGGAGTGCACACTCGGCGAGGTACTCGACCCGCTCCGTCGGGTAGTCGTCGGGGATGTACCGGGAAGCGCCGGGCGTCGCGATCGCGGTCGAGGGCGCGATCAGGTTGACGGCGATGTCGCTCGCGAGACATTCGGCGGCGAGCCCCTGGGTGAAGCGATTGAGCGCAGCCTTCACCGCGGCGTACAGCGTCGAGCCTCCATTCGCATCGAACCAGCCGTAGGGCTTGCCCGGCGGCTGGGCCGTCACCGAGCCGACGTTGACGATCCAGCCCGCCCCGCGCGCCTTCATCAGCGGGATCGCTGCCCGCGAGAGCACGAAGGGCGCGCGCAGGTAGTGGTCCATCGTCCGGTCGTACGTCGCGTCGCTCATCTCGGCGATCGTCGCGTACTCCGCATAGCCCGCGTTGTTGACGAGAATGTCGAGCCCGCCCGCGAGAGCGGCCGCCCGCGCGACCAGCGCCTCGCGATCCTCCGCCTTCTCGAGATCCGCGGCGAGCGCGAGGGCTCGACCGCCGGCCCCCTCGATCAGCTCGACGGTCTCCCGCAGGGTCCCGGGCTCGGACTTCGTCGTGTCGAGGCTGCGCGCCGTGACGACGACCGTCGCTCCGGCGGCCGCGAAGCGCTGGGCGATCGCGCGTCCGATCCCGCGGCTCCCGCCGGTCACGAGGGCGATCCTTCCCTTCAGGCTGGGGGCGTCGACTTGCGGCATGGGCGGCTCCTCGGGTGTGGGTCCCGGACGCGGGGGAGATAGCGAAGAAGAGTTCCGATTGAATCCCGTCGCGAAGTGAGTGTACACTCACTTTCAATCCGCATGGCCACACGACGCCTCGCCCACGCCGACCGCCGCAGCTCGATCCTCGAGGCCGCGACCGCTGCCTTCGCCGCCCGGGGCTTCGACGGGGCCCGCACCCTCGAGATCGCCCAGGCCGCCGAGGTCTCCGAGGCCCTGCTCTACCGCCACTTCCCGTCGAAGGAAGCGCTCTACGCCGCCGTGCTCGAGCGCCTGATCGAGCAGCAGGACCAGAACATCGCCGTGCTTCGGCTGCCCGAGCCCTCGACGCGGGGGCTCGTCGAGACGCTCTGGCGTTATTTCGAGGCCTGCGTCCGGAATCGCCCGGGCTCCCGCGCGTCGGTCGGTCAACGGATCCTCCTCCTCTCGCTCGCGGGCAATGGCGAGCACGCAGGCATGCTCTACGAGCGCGCGCAGGCCATCGGAGCGGACGCCTTCCGCCTCGCTCTCGAGGCCGCGCGGCGCGAAGGCAATCTCGAGGGCGATGCCCTCGACGCGCGCAACGCCTGGAGCTTCATCGAGCACGTCGGCTCGATGATCACGTCGGGCGGGCTCTCGGGGCGCTCGGTCATTCCGTACGCGGGCCCGAAGGCACGCCTCGTGCGCGAGGCCGTCCTCTTCTGTGGCCGCGGTCTGGGCCTCAAGCAGGCCGCCGTCGCCGCCCACACACCGGTCCCCGCTCGAGACCGGGACCGCAGCGCGCCCCGGCTCCCGCGTGGGGTCGAACGAATCTCCTCGGCGACCAACCCCTCGAAGCGCCGTTGATGCGCGATCGAAGACTGGAGTCCCCCGTGTCCGCGACCTCGATCCCGACGACGACCTCGGCGCTCC
>JBIPOQ010000144.1:0-8249 GCA_044379055.1 Myxococcota bacterium | reverse complement strand
GTCCGGGTCACGATCCACTGAGCCCCGCCGCGGCCGCCCGCGCGCGCGCGCGTCGGCCCGATCGCCTTCTCGCGGCTAGTCGGCCTGCTCGAAGAGGCGCTCGAAGACCCGCACCATCGTCTCGACCTCATCGACCGGGACGAACTCGCGGGCGGTGTGGGCGAGCGCGATCGACCCCGGGCCGATCACCACGCTGGGAATCCCTTCGCGCGAGAAGACGCCGGCATCCGTCCCGAACGCGACCGTGCCGACGGCGGGATCGAGGGCGAGGGACGCGAGCGCCCGGCCCGTCGCTCGGACCGCGACCGAGTCCGGCGCATTGCCGAGCGGCGGCTTCTCCTCCCGACACGCATCGACCACGACCTCGCCCGCGAGCCCCGCCGTCGCGAGCACGTCCTCGAGCTCCCGGCGGATCGCCTCGGGCGGCTCGCCGGGAAGCGTGCGTCGGTCGACCCAGAGCCAGGCCTCGTCGGGCACGATGTTCGGCGCCTGGCCGCCATGAACGACGCCGATCGAGAGCGTGGCCGGACCGAGGTCGGGATGGGGACGTTCGGGAAAGATCCGCGCGCTCGACTCGATCGCGAGGATCGCGCGCGCGAGCAGCACGATCGCATTGCGGCCCGCCGTCGGGTCGGAGCTGTGGCACGCGCGCCCTTGCGCGCGGACACGGGCGTGGACGACGCCCTTGTGGGCGTGGATGAGTCGGAGCCCCGTCGGCTCGGTCGCGAGGGACCAGTCGGGCCGGCGCGCGCCGAGGTCGGCGAGGACGTCGAGGGCCCCGATGCTCCGGTGCTCCTCGTCGGATTCGCCGACGACGAGGACGTTCCGCTTCAAGGTGCCCCGGGCGAGGACGCGGGCGAGGGCCTCGAGGAGCGCGGCCATCCCCGCCTTCGTGTCGCACGAGCCGCGCCCCTGGAGGCGCCCGTCGCGAATCACCGGATCGAAGGGGTCGATCTCCATGCCGTCGACCGGAACCGTGTCGAGATGGCTCGCGACGAGCACCGTCTCGGCCCCCGCGCCGGCCCGCGCCTCGGCGACCACGCTCGTTCGCCCCGCCTGACCGATCAACCGGACGTCGAGACCGATCCGCGAGAGCTCGGCCGCGACGAACTCGGCGACCCGCTGCTCGCCCACCATGTCGGCCGGCAGATCCTCGCGCCCCATCGGATTGACCGAGGGGATCGCGACCAGATCGCGCAGGAGTCGAATGCTCGGAGACAAGCCGCTCATGGAGCTCCGGGGGACGCGGGCGCGGGGGAGAGCGTGCCCATGTCGATCGCGCAGTCTACCGGTCGCGGGCACGGGCGGTCAAAGCGTGACAAGCTCGGCCCGACTCGAGGGACCTGTGCCCGGGCGGCCTTCGCCCTCCGCCTCGAAGGGAGCCGGGGAGACGATGCCGACCGGAGTCGCCGCGATCCTCCTCAGCGCCTTCGCGTTCAGCGTGATGACGCTCTTCGTCAAGCTCGCGGGCGAACGGATTCCGAGCCAGGAGATCGTGCTCGCGCGCTCGCTCGTGAGCGTCACCCTCAGCGCCGTCCTGCTCCGCCGCGCGGGCCTATCGCCCTGGGGCCACGATCGGCGCGGGCTCTGGCTGCGGGGGCTGACGGGCTATTTCGCGTTGTCCTGCGTCTACGCGGCCGTGACCCATCTGCCGCTCGCCGACGCGACGGTGATCCACTATCTGAATCCGGCCTTCACCGCGCTGCTCGCCGGCTACTTTCTCGGCGAGGCGATCTCGCGCGCGAGCGTGATCGCGACGGGGCTCTGCCTGGTCGGTGTCGTGCTCGTGGCGAAGCCCGAGGCGCTCTTCGGCGCCGGGGCCGACTCGCTCGATCCGTTCTGGGTCGCGGTCGCCGTCGCGGGCGCGCTCGGGAGCGCGCTGGCCTACGTCGTCGTGCGCAAGCTCGGGCGCACCGAGCATCCCCTCGTGATCGTCTTCTACTTCCCGCTCGTGAACATCCCCGCTTCCCTGCCCTTCGTCGTCCGGGACTTCGTCTGGCCGACGGGGATGGACTGGATCTGGCTCCTCGGGGTCGGCCTCGCGACCCAGGTCGGACAGATGGGGCTGACCTGGGGACTGCTCGCGCTGCCCGCCGGCCAGGCGATGTCGCTCTCGTATCTGCAGGTCGTGTTCGCCGCGGGGTTCGGCGTGGTCTTCTTCGGCGAGTGGCCCGATGCGATCGGTCTGACCGGGGGCGCGATCGTGATCGCGGGATCGCTCTGGGCGGTGCATCAGACGCGCCTGCCCCGTGCGCAGCCGGAGGCCGGAGCCGTCACGCCCGGGGCACCCCCGTCCGCGCAGGCGTGAGCGATCGTCGGGGGGCCGCCTCGCGACGCCCCTCGGCGAGCGCGCGGCGGACGGTGCCAGCGAGCGCGCTCGGAGTCCGAACCCGATCGACGTAGGCGAAGGCCCCGGCGCCCCGCGCCAGCGGCCCCGCGTCGTCCGCGCCCGCCGCGCCCCAGACGACGAGCGGAATCCGCCGGGTCTCCTCGGCGCCGCCCAGCTGCCGACAGAGCGCGAGGCCGTCGAGGCCGGCGAGGTCGAGATCGACGACGATACAGGCGGGCACGTCCTCGACCGCGCGGTGGAGACCGGCCAGCGCGTCGGTCGCCTCGATCAGATCGTGTCCGTCGCGGCACAGCAGGGCACGCGCGCGATCGAGAAAAACCCTCTGGTCGTCGATCAAGAGAATCCTGGCCATCTCGGGTCTCCTGCGGAGGCAAAGTATGCCTTCAAATCCGGAGACTGATTCGGTGGGATTTCAAAATGCATGATGGAGAATCGAGCGAACCGGGGAAAAGAGTGCAACCCGATCGCGCTTTCCCTGGATCCCGGATCCGCAAAACACCCTAGAGCCGGGCGTGGCGCAGCTCGGTCTCCAGGATCGCGACGCAGCCGATCGCCTCGAGCGCATCGATGACCCGCTGGGTCTGCACCTTCTCGACGAGCACCTTCACCGCGAGCCAGGCCGGGTCCTGCAGCCGGGCGATCGTCGGCGACGAGAAGCCCGGCGTGATCCGGGACGCCTCGTCGATGCGCGCTGCGGGGCAGTTGTATTCGATCAGCGTGTAGCGGGCGGCGGCGAGCACGCCGTCGATGCGGCGCAGCAGCTGATCCGAGAGCGAAGGGTCCCGCGGCCGGGTCCGACCGATCAGGACGGCCTCGGCCTCGAGGACGCGATCGAGCTCGACGAGGTCGTTCTCGAGCAGGCTGTTGCCCGTCTCCACGATCTCCACGATCGCGTCGACCATCCCGAGCAGGACCATGACCTCGACGGCGCCCTGGATCTCGATCACGTGGACGTCGGCGACGCCGTGGCTCTCGAAATAACGGCGCGCGAGCCGGACGAACTTGGCGCCGACGACGCGACCCGCGAGGTCCGACGCCTGGCGATAGGGTGCGTCCTTGTGGACGGCGACGGAGAGGCGGCAACGACCGAAGCCGAGGCGGCGATGCTCGAGGACCTCTGCCCCCTTCTCGAGGACCTGATCGCTGCCCGTGATGCCGAGATCGACGACGCCCTCGGCGACGAGCACCGGGATGTCCGCCGCGTTGGTGAAGATGATGCGGCTCCCGGTCTCGCTGCAGACGCTGAAGAGCCGGCGACCCGAGACCCGGAACCGGAGCCCGGCGCGCTCGAGCAGCTCGAGGGAGGGCTCGCGCAGGCGTCCTTTCGACGGCACGGCGATGCGCAGGGTCTCGTTCGGAATCACTCGTCTTCTCCTCGTCCTTCGATCCGACCCGGGACCGGCACGCGATGCGCGCGCGCAGCCTTCTCGTCCAGTCCGCCGATCCCGAAGCGCCGGGCGAGCTCGCGATAGGTCGCCTCCGGATGCACGCCCCGCGCCGCGAGCAGGACGAACACGTGGAAGACCAGATCCGCCACCTCGCGCGAGAGGGCGTCGTCGCTCTCGCCGAGCGCGGCCTGCACGACCTCTTCCGCCTCCTCCCGGACCTTCGCGGTGATGGCCGGCAGCCCGCCATCGAGCAACGAGACGACGTAGCTGCCCGCCGGGCGCTCCGCGCGGCGACGCTCGACGACCTCGAAGAGCCGATCGAGCACCTGCGACGGTTCATCGATTCGAACGCTCATCGGGACCCTCTTCCGGTTCGGGGGCGCGCGATGCTAGCCGAGGGCCTTGCCGGCGCATGGGCAGGCCGATCGGGTCCACCGCGGCCCGCCCTGGCTCGCCTCGCATGCCCGAGCTGGTGGATTCTGCCCGGAGTGGTGCATTCTGCTCCAGCCTGCCGACCATTGGCAAAAACACTTTGAATGACGGGCTCTTAGGCGTCTTCCAGGACGGCAACCGCAAGGAGCTGGTGCATTCTGCACCGCTCTGGGACCCTTTGGAAATCCTGCTCGAGGCGGGAAGCCCGGCTCCAAGTCTCTGAACCTGCAAGGATTTCGGGCCTCGAGAGAGGGGTGGCATGGATCCTGCTTTAAGAGTTGCCAGGAAAAGTCGGAAGCGAATCGCCTCCGACCGCGACTTCGGAAGGGTTCTCCGCCAGGCCATTTCGCGTTTCCAGCCAGTGTCTCCCGGGGCCTGATCCCCTGAGCAAGGATCAGGCCCCGTAGAGACGGCTCTTCGAGCCCCCTCCCCGATCGATCCCCGCCCGCGATTTCCGACCGTAATGCTAGACCGTGATCGGCGACCGTCATGGCAGACCGGGATGACCGGAGCCAACCGTCGGGGCCAGATCCGCTCGCGCTCGTCGCAGGGCCGACCGTTCAGGCCTCGCCGTCGACCACGCGGTACGACAATCGTTCGCCCGCGAAGAACACGACCAACGCCTCGCCGCCCTCGCCGAGGGTCTCCGGCCCGAGCCAGTCGCGCCGCTCGAGCACGACGCGCCCCGCATTGCGCGGCCGGCCGTAGAAGTCCGCGCCGAAATGGCTCGCGAAGCCCTCGAGCCGATCGAGGGCCCCCGCCCGGGCGAAGGCCTCCGCATAGGCCTCGAGCGCGACCGGGGCGCTGAAAATGCCGGCGCAGCCGCAGGCCGACTCCTTGCTCGAGCGGGGATGCGGCGCGCTGTCGGTCCCGAGAAAGAAATGCGGGCTCCCCGAGGTCGCTGCGCGCACGAGCGCCTGGCGATCCGCCTCGCGCTTCAGGACCGGCAGGCAGTACTGATGCGGCCTGATCCCGCCCTGGAAGATCGCATTGCGGTTCAAGAGCAGATGCTGCGGCGTGATCGTCGCCGCGACGCGCGGCGGCGCGCTCGCGACCCATTCGGCGGCGGCGGCCGTCGTGATGTGCTCGAAGACGACGCGCAAGCCCGCGTGGCGCTCGACGATGGGGATCAGGCTCTGCTCGAGAAACTCCCGCTCGCGATCGAAGACGTCGCACTCCGGCGCGATCGACTCCCCGTGGACGAGCAGTGGGAGGTCGTGGCGCTCGAGGGCCTCGAGCACGGGGCCGAGGGCGTCGAGTCCCGCGACGCCCCGGGCCGAGTGGGTCGTCGCGCCCTTCGGGTAGAGCTTGACGCCCGCGACACAGGCCGACCGGCTCGCGCGCTCGATCTCGGCCGGTGTCGTCTCGTCGCTCAGATAGAGCGTCATGAGCGGCTCGAAGTCGGAGTCGGCGGGAAGCAGTCGACGGATCCGCGCCGCATACGCCTCGGCGTCGGCGGTCGTCAGCACCGGTGGATCGAGATTCGGCATCACGATCGCGCGCCGGAAGCGTCGGGCGGTATACGTCAGGACGCGCGCGAGCATCGCGCCGTCGCGCAGGTGGACGTGCCAATCGTCGGGGCGGGCAATCTCGATGCGTTCCACGCGGGCTCCACCGCACGGTCGGCCCTCGGCGGCGACGCGATCATACAGGGCGGATCGGAAGCTTCCAGCCGCCCTTCCCCCCCGCGGACCGATCGAACGACCGACGCGAGCCGAAGCCCGGGCTCAGTCGATCCGTTCGTCGGGCTTGTCTTCCGAGGCGAGCCGCGGCCGTGCGCGCAAGCGGTCGACGAACTCGACCGCCGGACACGGACGCCCGTACAGATAGCCCTGGAGCTCGTCGCAGCCGCGTAGCTCGAGGAAGCGAGCCTGCGCCTCCGTCTCGACGCCCTCCGCGACCACGTCGAGCTGCAGACCGTGGGCCATCGCGATGATCGCCGAGGTGAGCGCGGCGTCGCTCGCGTTCCCCGGCAGCTCGGAGATGAAGGTCCGGTCGATCTTGACGCGGTCGATCGTGAAGCGGCGCAGATACGACAGCGACGAATAGCCGGTCCCGAAATCGTCGAGGGCGAGACCGACACCCATCTCCTTCAGCTGGCGGAGGGTCTGCACCGTCAGCACGTCGTCCTGCATGATCGTCGACTCGGTGATCTCGAGCTCGATCTGGGTCGGGGCGATGCCCGTCGCCTGGAGCGCCTGGCGCACCATCTCGACCATCCCCGGCTCGCGGATCTGCTTGCCGGAGACGTTGACGCCGATGCGGATCACCGCCTCGCAGTCGTCCCGCCAGATCCGGGCCTGCTCGCAGACCTTCCGGAACACCCATTGGCCGAGCCCCACGATGAGCCCCGTCTCCTCGGCCACCGGGATGAAGTCGTCCGGCGGCACGTAGCCCCATTCCGGCTCGTTCCAGCGCACCAGCGCCTCGGCCGCGACGACGCGGCCCGTCTCGGCGGAGAGGATCGGCTGATAGTGGATCTCGAGCTGCTCGCGCTCGAGGGCGATCCGCAGGCGCGACTCGAGCTCGAGCCGATGCGACTGGCTTCGGTTCATCTCCGACGAATAGAACGAATAGCCGTTGCGGCCTCGAACCTTCGCGAAGTACATCGCGGCATCGGCATTGCGGATCAGCGCCTCGGCATCCTCGCCATCCTCGGGGAAGACCGCGATGCCGATCGACGTGCTCATGAAGAGATCCTGGCCCGCGAGCGTGATCGGCGTCTCGAGAGTGGCGAGCAGACGGTCTGCGACGAGGGAGGCGTCGATCGGCTGTTGGATCTCGCTCAGGAGGACCGTGAACTCGTCGCCGCCGAGTCGCGAGATCGAAGACGAGGAATCCCCTCCGGTTTCGTTGGGGCGGCCGAGATGGTCGCTCGCACGGACGGCCTTCGAGAACCGGCACGCGACCTCGGCGAGGAGCTTGTCGCCGATCTCGTGGCCGAGGGTGTCGTTGACCTTCTTGAAGCCGTCGAGGTCGAGAAAGAGCAGCGCCATGCGGCGCTCGGAGCGCGCGGCGAGGGAGACGGCGGCGCGCAGCAGCTGGTGGAAATGCTGGCGATTGGGGAGACCCGTCAGATCGTCGCGGTAGGCGAAGCGTCGGACGCGCTCCTCCGCGAGTCGTTTCTCGATCGCCTGTCCCACGATGCCGCCGAGATGCTCGAGCATGTCGCCGGTCGTCTCGCTGAGCGGATGGCCCGGGAGGTCGAAGAGCTCGAAGACGCCGTGCAGACGCGTCGAGATCACGACCGGAATCGTGCAGACCATCTCGACGCCGAGAGACTTCCACCAGTGGAGCCCCCGCGGATCGAACGCGACGACGTCCTTCGAGAAGGCGGAGCGAATCGCGTCCCGATCCGGCGGTCGTCCCGGCTCCAGGTCGGACGACGTTTCGTCGGGAACGAGCCCGGGACCGCAGTACACGAGCCCGGAAGCCACGAGCTGACTGCCCTCCTCCGTCTCGACCGAGCGCAGGAAATGGCCGACCGGGAACTCCATCGTGCTCGCGATGAGGGCGAGCGATGCGTCGAGGCCGTGCTCGATCGTCGGCGCATCGTGGACGGTGCTCGAGACCTCGTGCACGAGGCGGACGTGACGGGTCTGCCGCCGGTTCTCCTCCTCGATCTCGATGCGATCGGAGATGTCGCGCAGCACGAGCACGCGGCTCTGGATCGCGCCGTGGGCGTCGTTCAGGGCCGAGAGGCGCAGATCGTAGGTCCTCCGCTCGCCGTTCCCGGAGGCCGGCCGCGGCGCGTAGACCGTATGGCCCTCGATCGCTCCCCGGCAGAGCTCGACGAGATCCGGATGATGCGCGAGAACGCCCGCCAGCGGCTGGAGAGCGACATCGTCGCCCTGGATCTCGAGGATCTCTTTCGCCGCCTGGTTGACCTCGAGCAGGCGATCGTCGAGATCGACGACCAGGACACCGTCGCTCATCGCCTCGAGCACGCTGCGATGCTGGACGCGGTCCTGCGCGAGCAGGCCGAGCCGCGGCAGGGCGTAGTAGAGGACCACGGCGAGGCCGAGATGAGCGAAGCCCGGGACGATCGTCGCGGTCGATCCCGAGGACGTCACGAGGGC
>JBIPOQ010000143.1:0-8272 GCA_044379055.1 Myxococcota bacterium | reverse complement strand
TCCGATGAGCGATCCGACCCTCGCCGAGCATGCCGATCGTCTGGCGATCCACGAGCTCTTGTACCGCTATGCGCGCATGGTCGACTTCCGGGAGTGGACGCTGTTCGACCAGGTCTTCGCGTCGGATGCGGTCTGCGACTACCGGTCGTCGGGCGGGGTCCAGGGCAAGGCCCGCGACGTCATGGACTGGCTCGACCGGGCGCTGGCGCCCTGGCCGACGAACCTGCACTTCGTCACGAACGTCTCGATCGACTTCGAACCGGAGCGCGCCGCGGCGAAGACGACCTGTTATTTCCTCGGGCCGATGGCGCGGGGGGAGATGGGCAAGGATCAGGTCGTGATCACCAACTCCGGCCTCTACGTCGATCGCGTGCGGCGGACGCCGCAGGGCTGGCGGATCGCCGAGCGCGAGATGCGCATGACGCTGATGCAGGGATCCCTGCCCGAGGGCTACGTGATCCCCGATTGAGGGCCCGATCGGATTCGGACCGATCCGCGCGGCGCGGACGTCCGGGCCGGCGGGTCGAATCCCCGAGCAAACGGGAAGGAGCGGAGATGGGCCACCCGAAGGACAAGGATGCCGAGACGGAGCGCCTCGCGGCCGCCGCCGATCGCATGGAGATCACCGAGCTGCTCCATCGCTATGCCTACGCCGTCGACAACGGAGAGCTCGAGCTGTTCGCCGAGGTCTTCACCCCCGACGCGACCGTCGATTTCGGCAGTGTCGACCAGTACGTCGAAGGCGCGTCCGTCGTGAAGGGGCTTCCGACCATCCGCGCCTGGTTCGCGACGGCGCTCGAGCCCTTTCCGGGCGTGCTCCACTTCATGACGAACCATCGCATCACGCTCGACGGCGACGAGGCCCGGACCGAGACCCTGATGCAGGTCCTCCACATGAGCATGGGCGGCGTCTACCGCGGACACGCCGTGCGGACGAAGGACGGCTGGCGCTTCGACCATTTCCGCCTCGAGGAGCGCAGCTTCGACGAGGCCGCGGGACGCCTGATCGCCCACATGCAGGCGGTCGAGAGCGGCGCCGTGTCTCCGGCCCGGCCGAACCTCGAGAAGAAGGCGGGCGCCCACGCCGCGACGAGCGCCGCCGCCGCGCCGAAATCCCCGGCCGATGCGAGCAGCCGGACGGCAAAGGCCGAGGCGATCCTCGACCAGGTCTTCACGCCCGCCTGGCGCAACCACGGCGGCGGCGTGCCCGTCACGACCCCCGCCGGCCAGGACTTCGCCCGGCTCGCCGTCGAGCACTGCTATGCGGATGCCTGGGCCCGGGGCGGCCGCTTCGACGTTCCGCAGCGGAGCCTCTTCACCCTCGTTGCCCTCGCGACCCTCGGTTGTACGGACGAGCTGAAGCTCCACATCCGGGGCGCCCTCAACCTCGGACACTCGCCCGACGACATCGCGGAGCTCTTCGTCCAGATCCTTCCCTACGTCGGGACCCCGCGGATGGTCCAGGCCATGCGCCTCGCGGGCGAGGTCTTCCGCGAGAGCAAGGGCTAGGCGTGGGCTTCGCGAAGCTCGGTCTGCCGCGCTTCCGCTTCGAGAGGGGACTCCAGGAAGTCGGTCCGGGGCTCCACGCCTATCTCCAGCCCGACGGATCCTGGGGCTGGAGCAACGCCGGGTTGGTGGTCGACGGCGATGCGTCGCTCCTCGTCGACACGCTCTTCGACCTGCGCCTCACGCAGACGATGCTCGAGGCGATGCGCCGCGCCGAGCCGCGGGCGACACGTCGGATCGGGCAGCTCGTCAACACCCATGCGAACGGGGACCACTGCTTCGGCAACGCGCTGGTCGAAGGGGCCGAGATCATCGCCTCGCGCGCGACGGCCGAGGAGATGAAGCATCTCCCCGCCGCGGTCCTCGCCGGCCTCGCGACAGGGCTCGGCAGCCAGGATTCGGCGCTTGGGCGCTTCGTACAGCGCGCCTTCGGACCCTTCGCCTTCGACGAGGTCGGCGAGACGAAGCTCCCGACCCGGACCTTCGAGAAGAGCCTCTCGCTCCGGGTTGGCGATCGGGCGGTCGAGTTGTTCGAGGTCGGGCCCGCGCATACGCGGGGCGACGTGATCGTCCATGTGCCCGACGCGCGCTGCGTCTTCACGGGCGACATCCTCTTCGTCGAGGGCACACCGATCGTCTGGGAGGGGCCGGTCTCGAACTGGATCGCGGCCTGCGATCGGATCCTCGCCCTCGAGCCGGAGCTCGTCGTCCCGGGCCACGGCCCGATCACCGATCGCCGCGGCGTCGACGCGATGCGCGCCTATTTCGTCTGGCTCACGCGCGAAGCCCGGGCGCGCTTCGACGCCGGCCTGGACGCCGCAACGGCCGCCCGGGACATCCCGCTCGGCGAGTTCGCCGATTGGAGCGACCCCGAGCGCATCGTCGTGAATGTCGACACCCTCTTTCGTGAGTTCGGATGGCGCGAGTCCGGCGAGGCCCACCCCGAGCCCGACACGCTCCGTCTGCTCGAGGGCATGAGCGCGTACGCGAGCGGCTAGATCGGCCCCTGCGCCCCGGCCGGGGCCTTGCCTTCGTCCCGAGGAGATCGCCCGCATGGACATCCGCAAGCCCGGCTCCGTCGACTGGTCGGCACTCCTCCCCGAGTGCACCGGCGTCGCGATCGACGCGCTCCCCTGGGAGGCGTTCGTCGATGCGAGCGGGCGCGACGTCGGCGTGCGGATGAAGTGGATCGTCGATCCGGTCCTCGGCAAGAACTGCATGCTGCTGCGGCTCCCGCCGCATCATCGCGCCGCGCCCCATTGGCACACGTCCGACACGCTCTACCTCGTGACGAAGGGCGAATTCACGATCGAGGGCGAGGGCAGCTTCTTCCCGGGGCAGGTGCGCTGGATCCGCGGCGGTCGCGCCTACGGCGCCGAGGGCGCCGGGCCCGAGGGCTGCGAGTTCTTCTTCTTCAGCCTCGGTCCCTACGGCCAGCACGACCCGGTGCTCGAGCCGCCGCCGCTCGGCGGACGCTAGGTGCCGCAGAAGGTTCGGTAGGGCGGGGCGTCGGCGGGGGCCGGCGCCGCATAGGCCTCGAGGCCGGGCCTTTCTTCGTAGGGGCGAGCAAGGACGTCGAGCAGCCGGCGGAAGGGAGCGAGATCGCCCCGGGTCGCGGCGTCGAGGGCCTCCTCGACCTTGTGGTTGCGGGGAACGTAGATGGGATTCACGCGTTCCATCGCGAGGGCTGCCGCGCGGCGGCCCTCGCCCTCCGGAGGGAGGAGGGTCCGCCACGCCGGGGCCCAGGCCTCGAAGGCCCCCGGATCCATGAAGAGCGCGCGAACGGGGGCTTCGTCGCCGCGGACGGCGTCCGCCAGACGGCGGAAGAAGAGCGTGTGGTCGACGCGCTGCTCGCTCAGCAGGGCGGAGAGCCCGTCGCGCAGGGCCGCGGCCGACGGGGAGTCGACGCCGGCCGGTGCGAGGCCGAGCTTGGTGTCGAGCCCCGACTGCCAGGCGGCGCGGTAGCGGTCGACGAAGGCCTGGAGCGCGGGGGTCGCGAGGGCGATGGCGCGCTCTTCGTTCGCGTCGAAGAGGGGCAGGAGCGCCTCCGCGAGGCGCGCGAGGTTCCACTGCAGGATGCCCGGCTGGTTGCCGTAGGCGTAACGTCCGCCCTGGTCGATCGAGCTGAACACGGTCCGCGGATCGTGGCGGTCCATGAAGGCGCACGGGCCGTAGTCGATGGTCTCGCCGGAGATCGTCGTGTTGTCGGTGTTCATGACGCCGTGGACGAAGCCGACGTGCATCCAGCGGGCGACGAGGGTGGCCTGGCGCTCGACGACGGCCTCGTAGAAGGCGAGGGCGGGTCGCTCGGCACGGGTGGCCTCGGGGACATGGCGCTCGATGGCGTAATCGGTGAGCCGCCGGAGGAGATCCGGATCCCCGCTCGCCGCCGCATACTCGAACGTCCCGACCCGGAGATGGCTGGCGGCGACGCGGACGAGCACCGCTCCGGGCAGGAGCGTGTCGCGGGCGATCTTCTCCCCGGTCGCGATCACGGCGAGGGCACGCGTCGTCGGAATGCCGAGGGCGTGCATCGCCTCGCCGATCAGGTACTCGCGCAGCATCGGTCCGACCGCCGCCTTGCCGTCCCCGCCGCGGGCGAAGGGCGTCCGGCCGGAGCCCTTGAGGTGGACGTCGCGACGCCGACCTTCGCGATCGAGGATCTCGCCGAGCAGGAGCGCACGACCGTCGCCGAGGCGCGGGGAGTACCCGCCGAATTGATGGCCTGCGTAGGCCATGGCGATCGGCGAAGAGCCCGAAGCGACGGCCTTGCCGGTCAGGACGTCGATCCCATCCGGCGAGAAGAGCGCATCGACCTCGAGGCCGAGATCCGCCGCGAGCGCCTCGTTCGCGACGAGAAGGACCGGCGCGGGCGCGACGGCCGACTGCCACGGCTCGTAGAGCCCGGGGAGCGCTCGGGCATAGCTGGCCTCGAATCGGAAGGGCGACGACACGTTTCGCATGCGACGAAGCTAACCGCGGACCGGGGCCTCCGCCCGCGGCTCCCGCACCGCTCGCGGGGGCTTTTCGGGACTCGGATCGAGAGTCGGCCCGTTCGTGGTAATTTGCGCGCTGCCCGAATGGACGGGCAGGGGGGACTTCGATGCGAAACGGTGCGTTCGGCGATGCCTGGAAACGGCGGATTCTCCTCTCGTTCGGACTGATCGGGCTCGCGCCGGCGATGGTGGCTTCGGCGGGGGACGGGGTCCTCGAGATCAACCAGACCTGTGCCGTCTCGACCGGTTGCTTCCCCGGCGACTCGGCGGGTTTCCCGGTCACGATCGGATCGGCCGGGAGCTATCGGCTGACGAGCGCGCTCGTCGTTCCGAACGACGACACCGACGGGATCCGGATCAGCACCTCCGACGTCGCCATCGACCTCAACCGCTTCGCCGTCATCCGGTCGGGATGCCTCGACAGCAATACGCTCTGCCGTCCCAACGCCGGGACCGGCTCGGGCATCGAGACCACCACGACGAACAGCCGCGGGGTCTCCGTCCGAAACGGCAGCGTCACGGGCATGGGCAACGTCGGCATCTTTCTCGGGGAGCAGGCCGAGGTCCGCGACGTGCTCGTACGCTGGAACGGCGGGGTCGGGATCGTCGTCGACCTCGGATCCAGGATCGAGAACGCGCTCGTCTTCCAGAACGGCGACGACGGCATCTTCACCGACTCCGGCACGAGCATCTCGGAGAGCACGGTCTACGACAACCTCGGGGACGGGATCGACGTGGGCAGCGGCTGCTCGATCCAGCGCAGCACCGTGCGGGGCAACTCCGGGGCGGGGCTCCGCCTGGGCGCCCAGTCGGCCTATCGCGAGAATACGCTGACCGCGAACACGGCCGGCTGCGCCCTGGGAGGGACGAACGCCGGCGACAACTCCTGCAACGGCTCCTAGCGCCCGGTCGATCCAGCCGAGGCGCTAGGCGTCGGGACCCGGAACAGGACGGACGGATCGTCCGTCCGGTCGGGGCGGATCGTCGGTCCGTCTGATACGGTCCGCGCATGGACTCCACGCAATCGCCTCGCCCGCTCTCCGAGGACGGCTCGATCGCTCGCGGCTCCGTGACCCCGGGTTGGGCGGACCGCGCCGGCGGACGGACCCTTCGCGTCGTCGTCTTCCTCGCCGGCATCGGACTGCTCGTCGGCTTCTTCATGCCCTGGCTCCGCTTCGGGCAGTTCGCCGCGGTGAGCGGACTCTCGCTGATGGTCAGCTCGGGGGAGGCCGTGGATGCGCTCGCAGGACCGTCGCGGGGCATGCTCATCCTGATTCCCGCCAGCGGCGCCGCCCTGCTCGCGGCAAGCGTCTTCGGTCCTCGCCTCGCCGGGATGGCCGCGCTGGGGACCGGAATCGCGATCCTCGGCCTCGGTCTCATCACGCTCGCACGCCTCTTTCTCGAGACCATGGGAAGTGGGATGTGGGTCGTCGTCGGATCCGCGCTGATCGCGGTCGGGGCGGGCGTCGCCGGGCTCACGCGGAGCCGATCCGCGGACTGACGGCTCGCCCGGGAGGACCCGAGATGGCCAACGCGTCGCTGGGAGACATCCGGACCGTCACGCCCGAGGAGCACTGGGCGCATTTCGCCCGCGCCTGGGTCGCCCTCAAGACCTATACCTACCTCGGCAAGCGCACCCCCCAGATGGACGCCGGCGTCGATCGCGAGACGATGCCCCTGCGCCACGACATGCGGAATGCGACGGGCGGCGTCATGGCCGCGCCCCTCTGCCTCGCCGCCCCCGAGCCCTTCTGGCTCGACGACGAGTGCGTCCCCGCGCCGGTGACGATGAGCTACGACATCCTCGATCCGGCCCAGGACGTGAAGCGGGTCGAGGTGCTGCGCGAGGTGATCTCGATCGGGCGACAGATGGGCTTCAGTCGCTCGCGGATCGTCGACGCGGACGACCCGAGCCGGGTGATCGCCCTGTCGTCGGGCAGTGGCGTCAGCCTCGGGGACGTGCCGCCCGGATTCCAGCCGATCGAGAATCCGGTCACCGAGCTCGAGGACTCGCCCGATCTGCCTTCGCTCTGCGACGTGTTCGGCATCGCACGGGGTGCCGAGGGCGAGCGACGGATCGAGAAGGTCACGCCCGCGATCGCCTCGCCCCACGCCGCGCTGCATCTCGGCGCAATCAACATCGCGCTCGAGGCCGCCGCGATGGACGCCCTCGAGCGGGCGACGGGCTCGCGTGCCTTCCAGGTCGAGCAGTGGAGCGTGATGATGGTGAAGCCGGGCTACACGGGGCCCTTCGTCGCACGCGCGACCGTCGTCGGCGCCGGAAGCGTCGGGGCGCGCGGCGCGCGGATGGGGATCCAGGCCCTCCTGACCGACGAGGGCGCGAAGGGCCGGATCATGGCGACGGCCTCGGCTGCGTTTCGTCGGGTTCGGAGCTGAGCCCATCGCTCGCGGGCGGCGGCCGGCTCTACTCGACCTCGAATCGGTACGCTCGTCCATCCCGCCGGACGTGGCCCGCCGTCGGCGCCGCGAAATGCGTTCCGATCACGAGCACCGGTCGATCGGCGACCCGATCCAGCACGGAGCGCCGCATCGTGGCGGCCGCTGCGGGGTCGACGTCGAAGGTCGGTGACCACTCCGGATGCGCGATCTGACAGGGATGATGGATCATGTCCCCGGTGATCAGCGCCTGCTCGCCGCGGGACTCGATCGCGACGCTCACGTGGCCGGGCGTATGGCCCGGCGTCGGCATCAATCGGATCTCGGCGGAGAGGCGGTGATTCATGTCGACCAGCTCGGCGAGTCGATGGTCGAAGATCGGCTGGACCGAATCGGCGAGGATCTCCTGCTGCTCGGCGTCCCCTTTGCGGCGCCAATGGTCGTATTCCTGCCGGCCGATCAGGTAGCGCGCGTTCGGGAAGGTCGGGACCCAGCGGCCATGCTGGAGCATCGTGTTCCAGCCGACGTGGTCGACGTGGAGATGGGTGCAGACGACGGCGTTCACCGCTTCGCGACGGCAGCCGGCGGCCTCGAGCTGCTTCAGGAAGCTCGTCTGGAGCGCCACGCCGCCGGTCAACGCGCGCGGCTTGTCGTTGCCGACGCACGTGTCGACGATCAGGGTCAGACGCGGCGCTTCGACGAGCAACGCGTGGATCGAGACCAGAAGGTGGCCCTCTTCGCTGACGAAATGGGGCCGGAGCCACGGTATCTCGCGCAGCGCCTCGGGCGTCGCCTGGCGGAGGAAGGGCGACCTCGGGGCGTACGGAACGGGGACGACCGATTCGACGATCTGCGTCACGGTCACGTCGCCGACGTGCCAGACGAGCCGATCCGTCCCCTCCGATCGACGAGCGTCGGGGCTCATGACCTTCTTTCAGCGGGAACGCCGCGATCGGACTTTTCGAGCGGGAGGGATACGCGGAAGCAGGCCCCGACGTCCGCTCGATCGGCGGCGAGGAGCTCCATCCGACCGCCATGGTCTTCGACGATGCCGTGGGCGACGGAGAGGCCGAGCCCCGTACCGCCTCCCTTGAGCCGCGTCGTGAAGAAGGGGTCGAAGATCCGGTCGCGGTCCGCCGGCGGAATGCCGGGTCCGTCGTCTTCGACCAGGACCTCGATCTCGTGGCCGAGGTTGCGGGCGGTGATCCGGACCTGCGCGCCGGAGGGCTGTGCCTGGACCGCGTTCAGGATCAGGTTGACGAAGACCTGCTCGAGCTCGATCGGACTCATCAGGACGGAAGCCGACCCGACGTTCTTCTCGATCTCGAGGCCGACGTGCGCCGCACGCTCGCGGGCGAGGCGACGGGTCGCGT
>JBIPOQ010000142.1:0-8274 GCA_044379055.1 Myxococcota bacterium | reverse complement strand
CACCGCGACCGTGGAGACGCGGACCGAGTCGCCCATCACGATCGTGCCCGTCCGCTCGTTCAGGATGATCCGCGCCGACTTGTCGGGGGCGACCTCGAGGGTTTCGACCCGGGCCATGAAGCCGACCGCGTCCTTCGCATAGCTGGACGGGATCGTCAGGTCGAGGGTTCCGGAGTCCCGCGCGACGGCGACCGTCTCCTGGAAATCCTCGTTGATGCGGGCCGCCGTGCGCTGCGCGGTCGTGAAATCCGGTCGATGAAGCGCGATCTCGAACTTCTCCTGACCGACCATCGAGTAGGCGACCTCGCGCTCGACCGTCGCACCGCCGACGAGGGTCGCCACGGTCGGGTGGTTCTGCGCAATCGATGCGCCTCCGCCATCGGCCGAGAATCCACCGATCGCGATCGGCCCCTGAGCCACCGCGTAGATCTGTCCGTCGTTCCCGAGCAGCGGCGTCATGAGCAGCATCCCGCCCGCGAGGCTCGCGGCGTCCCCGACCGAGGAGACGACCGCGTCGATCGAAGAGCCGGTGCGCGCGAAAGCAGGCAGCTTCGCCGTCACCATGACGGCCGCGACGTTGGAGACCCGGATCAGCCGTGGATCGAGCGAGATGCCCATCTTGGCGAGCAGGCTGCGCAGCGACTGGGTCGTGAACTGAGTCCCATCCCGGTCGCCCGTTCCGCGCAGGCCGACGACCAGGCCGTAGCCGATGACCTGGTTCGAACGGACGCCCTTGACGGACGCCAGGTCCTTCAGACGTGCGGCCTCCGTGGGAGCCGCTCCGCCGAGCGACAGCAGGAGCAGCAGCCCGAGCGCCAGGCAGACCCTGCCCGCGAAGGCTCGCCGCCGCCCGCTCTTCGTCCCGATTTCCTGCTCGCGTCGCTTCGTCATGTTCCGCCTAGAAGGGGTAGATCCAGTCGATGACTCGAGCCATCCAACCAGGCCGCTGTTTGTCGTCGAGGACGCCGAGGCCGTCGTAGGCGAGCCGCATCTCGGCCACCGAGTTCGAGAGGACCTGATTCTCGATGGTCAGGTCTTCCTGTCGGACGAGACCCTCGAGCGAGATGTACTGGGCTTCGTGATTGACCACGACCGATCGGCGACCGCGGATGTGGAGGATCCCGTTCGGCAGCACGCCGACCACGCGGCAGGTGATGACGCCGGTGAAACGACCACTTCGGCTCGTCAGACCCTCGCCGTTGTAGTCGTTCTGCATGCGGCTCTGGATGAAGTTCACGGCCGTGCCCTCTTCCCGCGTGGTGCCCGGATCGTCGAACCCGAAGATGCGCATCAGACCCCGGATCGGACTCGAAATGAGCTTCTGGAAGCCCACGTCGGACGAGACGGTTCCATTGATCAGCCGCTCCGACTCGGTCTCCGTGCGGGCGTCGCCCTGGGCCTGGGTCTGCTCGACGATCATCACGGTCACGAGATCGCCGACCGCCCGCGCCTTCTCGTCGAAGAACATGAACGACGACGACTGGGTCGAGCCCGACCAGATCGAGCCGGCGCTCGGCGGGGGCGAAGGCGGGATCTCGGCGGCCTCGTAGTCCATGGCCTCCCGGCCCTCGCGGATCGAATTCTCGACGCACCCCACCCCGGACACGACCAGGGCGAGCGACGCGAGCCTCGCGAGCACGAACTTCCGGCCCGGTTCAGAACGCGACATGCACGCGTCCCTCCCGATCGACCCGGCCCGTGAGCTCCCGTTTCGAGTCGAGATTCACGACCCGGATCCAATCGCCGCTCGCGCCCGTCTCCCGCGCGAGACCCGCGGCCTGGATCAGGAGCGGCCCCTGGATCAGGACCAGGGTGACCCGATCGCCGCGCTCGACGACCGGGATCGCCTCGAAGTCGCCCTCGCGGACGACCTGGTCGCCGGAGATTCCGCGCTTGGTGCGCAAGCCGACCAGCGAAGCGAGATCCCGGGCCGCGTCGGCGGGCGATGCCGCGCGATCGCGTGCCGAGTAGGTCAGGTCGTCCTCCGTGAGGACGTGACCCCGGGCGAGCGCGCGCCGGGTGACGACGACCCGGTCGGCGATCTCGACGTAGGGCGAGACGACCGCCCGCTTCACGAGCTGATCTCCGACGTAGAGCGCGACCGTGATCGGGACCCGGCCCCGGAAGGGCGTCGCGCTCCGCGTGGAGAGCTCCGTCCGGACCTCTCCGGGCGCGCGTGAGACATCGAAATCGAAGCTCTGCAGCGCGGGAATCTCGATCGAGGCAGACTCGTCTTCGACACGCTCCCCGATGAAGCGCTCGAGATCCGCGCGGACCCGTTCGACGGTCGGCGACTCGGCGCGAACACCGGACGCGGCGCCGAGCGCGGTCGCCACCAGCACGAGCCAACCCAGCCTCCTCCTCGCACCTCGATACGACAAGCTCGTCTGCCCCTTTCGCCGACTCCGCCTGCGCGGACGTCCGTTCCCTGATTGCCGTTACTGCGAGAGCTGCGACGCGACCCGGAGCATCTCGTCGCCGGCCTGGATGACCCGCGAGCTGACCTCGAAGGCACGCTGCGCGAGGATCATCTGGACGAGCTCCTCCGCGACCTCGACGTTCGAGCCTTCGAGGAAGCCCGCGGACACCGAGCCGAATCCGACCTGCTGCGGAATACCGATCTGCGGATCCCCCGAGGCCAGGGTTGCCTCGAGCAGGTTGCCGCCCGAGGTCCGAAGGCCCGCCGGATTCGCGAAGCGCGTCAGCTGGATCTGGCCGAGGTTCGTCGGCTGGGTCTGCCCCGCCTGCACCGCGTTCACCGTGCCGTCGGGCAGGATCGTCAGGGACGTCGTGTCCGGCGGCACCGTGATGTTCGGGATCAGGGGGTAGCCGAGGGTCGTCACGACGTTTCCGTTGCCGTCGAGCTTGAAGGTGCCATCGCGGGTGTAGACGGTCTCGCCCGTCGGGCGCTGGATCTGGAAGAAGCCCGTGCCGTCGATCGCCAGATCGAGGGGATTGCCCGTGTTGATTCGATCGCCCGCGGAGTAGATCGTGTTGACGGCCGCGAGCTGCACGCCATGGCCGACCTGCACGCCGGTCGGGAGGACCGCGCCGTCGGTCCCCGACGCGCCCGGTGCGCGAAGGGTCTCGTAGAAGAGGTCCTGGAACTCCGCGCGGGAGCGCTTGAAGCCCGTGGTCCCGACGTTCGCGATGTTGTTCGCGATCGTGTCGATCTGCGACTGTTGCGCTTCCATTCCGGTCGCGGCGGTGAAGAGTGCCCTCATCAGCGGATCCCCTCGATCAGTGTCTGGGTGGTTTCGTCGTCGACCTGCATCGCGCGCAGATTCACCTCGAAGGCGCGCTGCAACATGACGAGCGTCGCGAGCTCGCGGGTCGACTGGACGTTCGAGCCCTCGATGGACTCGGGAATCACGACCGGCGAGACGACCGGCGTCGCGGAGATGCCCTCTCCGGCGCGGAAGAGGCTCTGGCCCTCGCGCACGAGGCCATGGACGTCGTCGAACTCGATGATCTTGAGCTGGCCGAAGACGTTGCCGTTGCGATCGACGACGTTGCCGGAGGGATGGATCGTCGCATCGCCATCGGCGATCAGGATCGGGCCACCGACGCCCATCACGGCCTCGCCCGACGGCGTCGAGAGCTGGCCCTCGCGATTGATGATGAAGTTCCCCGCGCGCGTGTAGCGCGGACCGTTCTCGGTCTGGACCTCGAAGAAGCCGCGGCCGTCGATCAGGGCGTGGAGCGGCGAGCCCGTGTGCTGGGCCGAGCCGCGCGAGAAGTCCGTCCCGACGAGGTCGGTCTGGACGAAGGCGCTGCCGGGCGCGCCCGGCTGGAGATCGCCCTGCGCATCGCGGAGGGCCGCTTCGTAGACCGTGCGGAAGATCGACTCGCTGCGCTTGTAGCCGGGGGTTCCGGCGTTGGCGAGGTTGTTCGACACGACGTCGAGGTCCCGCAGCTGTGTCGCGGCTCCCGAGGCGGCAATGTAGGCGTCGCTTCCCATCTCGATTCCAGTCCCCCAGCGCCCTCAGAGCAAGTGACGTGCCAGTTGCCGGGGAGGTGCGTCGCGGGCCCTGGCGCGTCTCGCGGCGCCCCGAGCGACGACACCCGGCAATTCCTTCCGCCCGGCCGCTGCGATCTGAAACGCCGCCTTGCAGATCGAAATCAGCGCGGCCCCGCGGCGCGATCTGAAGGCGGGCCCACGCCCTGGCCCCCCGCGATCTCGTCGACCAGGGACTCGGCGAGCCAGCCGATGCGACGACCGATCGGCGAATCGGGTGCGTCGAGCGCGACGGGGCGCTGTCGGGCCACGGCCCGTCCCATCGCCGGGTCCTCGGGCAGGACGGCGCGCAGCGGCAGCGAGCGCCCGAGGAACCGACGGACCAGACGCTCGAGGGCGCAGTGGGTCCGCTCGCCCGCCGCCCGATCGGCCGCGCGATTGACGATGAGCTCGAGCCGCAGCGCGGGTGCGCGATCCCAGAGCTGCTTCGCGGTCGTGTAGGCGTCGGCGAGGCTCGTCGGCTCGGGCGTCGCGACGAGCCAGACCGGATCTGCATGCCGCGCGAGCTCGAGCACGTCGGTCCCGATGCCGGCCCCGAGGTCCAATACCGTCAGCGATTTCGTCGCGATCCGGGCGGCCAGCGGCTCGTCCGGCTCGCCCGCGAGGCTCCGCGCGAGCCGCGCAACCGCGCTGCGCCGGGAACCGACGACCAGCAGCTCGAGACCCGACGGGCCGGTGCAGACGACCTCTTCGAGCGGGAGGCCCGCCTCGACGCAGTCTCCGAAATCGTGGCGGGGCACCCATCCCATCAGCAGATCGGCGTTCGCGAGGCCGACGTCGCCGTCGATCAGGAGCGTCGCGACTCCGCCCTGCGCCGCCGCCGAAGCGAGATTCACCGCGAGTGCGCTCTTCCCGACGCCCCCCTTGCCGCTCACGATCGCGACGATTCCGGAGCGGGCTCTCGACGCAGCGCGCCGCGCGGATCCTCGCGGTCGCAGTCCCTGGGCCTGGTGGAGGATCATGCCGCCCGCCCCATCACGTCCCGGGCGAAGAGCATCGGCTCGGCGATCTCGAGGTCCTCCGGGACCCGCTGGCCCGTTCCGAGCCAGCAGAGCGGCGGGCAGCGATCCTCGAGCAGCAGGTTCACGACGGGCGCGAGGGAATCGCATTCGTCGAGCCGGGTCAGGATCAATCGATCGGGGGCGAGCGGAGCGAAGCGCGAGAGCTGGGCGCGGGCGACGTCGCGCCGGGAGGTCGCGTCGATCACGAGCTCGATGGCGGTCTCGCGGCCGAGCGTGTGGCGGAGGCCTTCCAGGGGCGCCAGTCGGGCGGTGTCCCCGGGCGATCGGCCGGCGGTGTCGACGAAGATCGCGTGTCCGGGATGTCGGCGTGCGATCTCCGCGAGGCCGTCCGGGGACGAGAGCTCGCTGTAGGGCGAGTCGAGCAGCCCCGCGAAGGCGCGAAGCTGCTCGCGGGCTCCGATGCGGAACGGGTCGAGGGAGACGAAGGCGATCTCCCGCTCCCCTTCCTCCGCGCGCCCCGCGAGCTTCGCGAGGCTCGTCGTCTTGCCGGCACCGGGTGCCCCGACCACGATGCGGATCGGGCTCGCCGGATCGGGCCGGGGGGGAGCGAGCCGGGCCTCGAGGCGGTCCTGGAGCACGCGTTCGAGGGACACGACGACGCCCTCGGTGCTCCGACCCTGCCATTCCTCGACGAGCGACTGGGCATGGATCCAGTCGAGGCCGGCTTGCGCGAGGGAGCAGACGGCGCGATCGAAATCGGCTCCGGGCCTCGAATCGACGAGCTGACCGACGGCCGAGCGCAAACCGCGCAGCTCGCTCCGGACCTCCTCTTCGAACTGCTCCCGCCGGCGAAGCACCGCCATCTCGCGGCGAAGCTCGTCGACGAGCCCGCGGAGCGCTGTCTCGCGCTCGAGCTCGCCTGCCCCGTTCTCGAGCCTCGGACCCGCGACGGCCGGCGCCGCAGCTCCCGTCTGCTCTCCCGCTCGCGGGAGCGCCGCCTGGACCTCGACGCCGCGACGCGCGAGCAGACCGAAGGCGCTCCGACCGCGCTGGACCGTCCGCGAGGACAGGATCAAGGCGTCCGGCCCCAGCGTCTCCCGGACCTGGGCGAGCGCCGCCTCCATCGTCTCCGCCTCGAAGCGCTTAATGTGCATTGGCTTCGATCCGGACCGTTCCGAGCGAGATCACCTGGACGCCCCCCGGCAGCTCCGCATGCGAGAGGACGGCGACCCGCGGCAGGAAGCGGGACACGATCTGCCGCAGCGGAGAGCGGATCGTCTGGGTCGCGAGCAGCACCGGTCCGCGACCGTCGCCCCCGATCCCGAGCGCCCCGACGGCGCGCTGCAGGCCGCGCACGAGCCCGTCGAGGGTGACCGGATCCACGGCGAGGAACGAGCCGCTCTCCGAGCGCTGGACGACGCTGCGAAGCTGCTCCTCGAGCTCCGGTGCGAGGGTGAGCACGGAGAGCCGACCATCGGGCTCGAGATACGGCCGCGTGATCGCGCGCCCGAGTCGCTCCCGGACGAGATCCGTCAGAAGGTCGGGATCCTGGATCTTGCCCGCGTACTCCGCGAGCGTATCGAGGATCGTGCCGAGATCGCGGATCGACACCCGCTCGGCCAGCAGCGCCCGCAGCGTCCGGTGCAGCAGCGACAGACTGACGAGGCCCGGGACGATGCCCTCGACCGCCTTCCCGTTGCTCGCCGCGAACTGCTCGATCAGGTCCTGGACGCGGCTTCGCGTCAGCAGCTCCACGGCGTGGGCCCGGACGACCTCGCCCAGATGGGTCGAGAGCGCCGTCGATCCATCGACGACGGCGTAGCCCGCCGCCGTAGCGCGGTCGCGGTCCCGCTCCTCGATCCAGCGTGCCGGCATGCCAAAGGCCGGATCCGTCGTCGGGAGCCCCGGGATCGGCTCCGCATCGTCCCCCGGCGAGATGGCGAGCGCCCGGTTCGGCGGAATCTCGTGGGCCGCGACCTGCTCGCCCCGAACGCGGATCGAATAGCCTCCCGGTCGCAGATCGAGATTGTCGCGAATGTGGATCAGCGGCACGATGAAACCGAGCTCCGAGGCGAGCTGCCGGCGCGTCGCACGGATGCGAGCGAGCAGCTCGCCGCCCCGCTTGGCGTCGACGAGCGGAATCAGGCCGTAGCCGATCTCGAGCTCGAGATCGTCGAGGACGAGGGCCTCGCGGATCTGCTCCTCCTCCGTCGGCGGCGCGATCGTCGCGACCTGGGGCGCGGCGATCGCCTTCGGAATCGGCTTCCCGTAGACGGAGAGCGCGCCCGCCCCGACCGCGAGAAGCGCGAACGGGATGAAGGGCAGCCCGGGCACGATCGCCATCACGCCCAGCATCCCGGAGACCAGCGCCATCGCCTTCGGTTGCAGGAAGACCTGATCGCGCAGCTCGCTCGACAGCGAGTCCCCGGCGCCCGCCCGGCTCACGATCACGGCGGCCGCCGCCGAGATGACCAGCGCCGGCACCTGGGAGACCAGGCCATCGCCGACCGTCAGGATCGTATAGGTCTCGACCGCCTCGAGCAGCGGCATGCCCGCCTGGAACACGCCGACGGCGAGGCCTCCGACCAGGTTGATCACCATGATGACGATGCCCGCGATCGCGTCGCCCTTCACGAACTTCGACGCACCGTCCATCGCGCCGTAGAAGTCCGCCTCGCGCTGGACGTCGACCCGGCGGCGCTTCGCCTCCGCGTCGTCGATGACGCCCTGATTCAGATCCGCGTCGATCGCCATCTGCTTGCCGGGCATCGCGTCGAGGGTGAAGCGCGCGGCGACCTCGGCGATGCGCCCGGCGCCCTTCGAGATGACGATCATGTTGATGATCACGAAGATCAGGAAGATCACGATGCCGATCGCGTAGTTCCCACCGATCGTGAACTCGCCGAAGGCCTGGATGACGTAGCCCGCGGCATCCTCGCCGTCGCTGCCATGCAACAGGATGAGACGCGTACTGGCCACGTTCAGGCCGAGTCGCATCAGGGTCAGCATCAGCAGGAGTGACGGAAAGACCGAGAAATCCAGCGGGCGCTCGACGAACAGGGCCAGCATCAGGACGAGCAGGCCCGACGTCAGCGAGAGCGAGAGGAAGACGTCGAGCACGACGGCCGGCAGCGGGACGACGAGCAGCGCCATGATCGTGAAGAAGCCGACGCCGAGCAGCACCTGGTTGAGCGGGATCTTCGTCATGCCGCTCTCCAGCGACGACCGCGGCGGGGATCGAGCTTGTAGACGTACGCGAGAACCTCGGCGACGGCCTGAAAGAGCTCCGCCGGG
>JBIPOQ010000141.1:0-8314 GCA_044379055.1 Myxococcota bacterium | reverse complement strand
TCCAGCCGACCAACATCCGCGAGCCCGAGCAGGTCGACGCGCTCTTCGCCCGGATCGAGGCCGAGGGACTCGCGGTGGACGTCCTCGTCAACAACGCGGGCGGTCAATTCCCGCAGGCCTCGATCGACCTCTCCGACAAGGGCTGGCGCGCCGTCGTCGATACGAACCTGAACGGGACCTGGACGATGATGCAGCGGGCCGCGCGCTTCTGGGAGCGCGGCGGCTCTGCCGGCTCGATCGTCAACATCGTCGCGCCCTATCGGCGCGGGATGTACGGCCTCGCCCATACCGTCGCGGCGCGGGCGGCGGTGGCCCATCTCTCCCGGAATCTCGCCGTCGAGTGGGCCCCGCGCGGCATCCGCATCAACTGCGTCCTGCCGGGCCCGATCGAGACCGGCGGGCTCGAGGTCTACTCGGACGAGGCGCGCGCGGCGCTGGCGCAGGCGAATCCCCTGCGGCGGCTCGGGGACGTCCAGGACGTCGCGGAGGCCTGCGCCTATCTCTCCGCGGCGTCGGGGAAATTCGTGACCGGCGAGGTCCTCGTCGTCGACGGGGGCCATCAGCTCTGGGGCGAGCTCTGGATGGCCGGCCGGCCGGCGGGTTATTCGGATCCGGACGGAGCGGGAATCCGCGTGGAGAGCCGAGTGGAGAGCCGAGCGGGGAAGAGCACGACCTCCTCGTAGCGCGGCAGCGTCGCGAAGCGGAGACCGGGAATCGTCGCCTCCTTCTGCTTCAGGAAGTCGAGCGTCCGATCGCCGTCGCCGGAGAGGAAGGTCGCGATGCGGCGCTCGCCGGTGAAGGGCCCCTCGATCGGCCCCATGAGGCTGTCCCAGTGGATCGGGAAGACGCGCCGGGCGCCGGTCAGGGTCACCGTCTCCCGCCAGTAGGCCTCGCGATAGTCGGCGGTCTGGGTCCCGAGGCCGCCGATCCCGAGGAAGACGACGTCGGCGTCGAAGCCCGCGAGGCCGCCCTCGACGTACCCGGCGCTGCCCTGCACCAGGAAGCGGCCGAGCGGATGCCGGACATGGATCGCATAGGGGGTGCCGAGGCGGTAGTCGAAGGCGCCGACCGGCGGGACCAGGGGCGCCGTGATCTCCGGATCCTCGAGCGCCTGCTCGCGGACCGCGGGATCGGGGAACTCGAAATGTCGCGTCTCGATCAGGGTGATCTCGAAGCGACCGAACGAGACGGGCTCGCGGTCCACGGCGAGGCGGATCTGGGCCTCGGGCAGATCGACGCCCCGGGCGATGTTCGCGGTCGAGGGCGAGCCGAGCAGGAGCGCGCCCGTCCGGCGCGCGACCTCGGGCGCGTCCATCGCGTGATCGAAATGCGAGTGGACCGGGATCACGACGGCGAGGCGATCGACCGCGTTGCGCTCGAGTCCGCGCGCGATCGCCTCCGGATCCGGCGCGATCTCTCCCCGGAAGAGCTCGCGCGCCCCGAAGCGCGAGAACCAGCCGTCGACCATCCAGGCCGTCTCGCCGTCGGAGAAGAGCAGCGTCGAAGTCCCTGTGAATCGCACGGTCAGCGAGCCCGGCGGGATCTCCCGGCTCCCCTCGACCGCCCAGGCCGGATCGACCGGCGGCGGTGCCGTCGTTCCGAACAGAAAGAGACCGCCCGCCGCGAGGGCGACGCCGAGCAGCGCGACGGCCGCGAGGACCGCGCGCAGGGCGCCCGGAGATCGCCCGCGCGACGCCTCGTCCTCAGACGACTTCACGCCGGCCCCCGGCCGAGAGGACGGCGAGCCCGAACATCATGAGGAGGCCAGTCCCCGGCTCGGGCACGACCGCGATCAGCTCGTCGCCGAGCCGCTGCAGGACCTGGGTCGTCGGATGGACGTTGTCGAAGAAGGCGTAGTCGTCGCAAATCGGTGCCCCGCCCGGTGCCGGTGCGCCGGCGAACAAGCAGGCCGTCGTGGTATTCAGACCGGCCGGCAGCCCGAAGAGGGCCGGATTCGCGAGCAGCTGATCCGACCACGCGATCGTGTCGAAGAAGAGCGCGTTCGACGGCAGGGCGGCCCGGATCGCGGCATTCATGTCGAGCGAGGCCTGCCGACCGACGGCCGCCGAGGGCCCGCCGAGCAGCCCGGCCTCCGGAATGCCGCCGACGTTGCCGACGCCGACGAACAAGATGTTCTGCGCTCCGGCCGATTGCAGGTTTCCGATCGCCGTCGAGACGGCCGCCACCGCCGCATCGATCACGGCCTGTCGCGCCGCGCCCGACAGGTTTCCGGTCATGATGTCCCGGACGTCGTTGCCGCCGACGTTGATCATGATCAGCGTGTTCGGATCGATCGGCGTGCTGCCGATCCGATTCAGGAATTGGACCGTCTGCCCCACGAGATCCGGAAGGAAGTCGCCGTTGTCCCGGGCACGAGCCCCTCCGAAGGCGAAGTTGTCCCCGCCGAAGAGCGAGCCGACCGAGTGGCTGCCCTCGATCTCCTGGTTCAAGACGTCGGCGGGGTTGATCCCGTTGGTGAAGCGACCGCCGAAATAGCCGGCCGCAGCAGGCGCGGGATCGGGAAAGCCGTTGCCGATTGCCGCGGCCTGGGTGTTTCCCTGGTCGACGATGCTGTCGCCGAACACGATCAGGTTCGTGTACGGCAGCGCGCTCGCCGGTGCAGCGAGCATCAGGGCGATGAAAGCCGAAAGAAGAATCGAGCCGAAGCGAGCCGCGAACGCACGGGCATACGACATCCGAATCACTCCCTTCCCAGGGTGGCTCTCTCCGCACGGCGGTACGGAGACGGACGATCTTCTTCTACTACAATGCGCAGCCCGGAGACGATCGATTTGGCGACCCGGGGTCAGACGTGGCCGCTCGCGCCCGACGCAGACCCGTTCCGGGGGCGAAACGAGGCGGGTCCAGACCGGATCGACGCCGCCAGGAGGAAACCGAAATCTTGAACGATCCCCTCGAAGGCCTCGCCTTCTACGCCGTCTTCGTGTTCGCGGTGACGGTCCACGAAGCGGCCCATGCCTGGGCCGCGATGCGGGGCGGAGACCTCACGGCCTACAACGGCGGGCAGGTCTCCCTCGATCCGATCCCGCACATGAAGCGCGAGCCCTTCGGCATGGTCGTGCTGCCGATCCTGTCGGTCGTCGTCTCGGGCTTTCCGATCGGCTATGCGAGCGCGCCCTTCGATCCCGGCTGGGCGGCGCGCCATCCGCGTCGCGCCGCCTGGATGGCGCTCGCAGGCCCCGGCGCCAACCTGGCCATGGCGCTCGGCGCCGTCGCCGCAATCCGGATCGGGATGTCGCTGGGGCATTTCACGGTGCCGGCCAGCATCGGCTTCCGTCAGGTGACGGCCGCCGTCGGCGACGTCGGCAGCCTCGCCGCGGCCTCGGCCTTCCTGCTCTCGATCTTCTTTTCGATGAACCTGCTGCTCTTCGTGCTCAACATGCTGCCCGTCCCGCCTCTCGACGGGAGCGGGGCGCTGCCGCTCGTCCTGCCGGACCGCTTCGTCGAGTCCTACCAGACGCTCTTCCAGCAGCCGGTCGTCGCGATCGTCGGGCTGCTGCTGGTCTGGAACTTCGCAGGCGAAGTGTTCCAACCGTGCTTCTTCTTCGCGGTCAAGCTGCTCTATCCGGGGGTCGGCTACGAGTGATGCGACCGGGCCGGCCGTCGACGACTAGCGCAGGCGGGGATCGAAGCGGACGGTGACGCCGCCCAGGACCTGGAACTGGATCGGCTCCGAGTCGTTCAGGCTCGAGACGAACTGGTAGCGGCCCCGGTCGGATCGCTCGGATACCGACATGTCCCGATCGGTCGCGAACCAGGACATGCGGCCCTGGACGAAGAAGCCGAACTTGAGCGGGCCCTCTTCGTGGGCGTCGACGGAGAAGGTCTCCGTGATGCTGATGCCGTGGTAGAGCTCCAGATCGCCCTTCGCGTCGATGAACTCCGTTTCCGTGTTCTGCGCGGGCGGATTGCTGCGGGTCGCGGTGCTCCGCCGCTGGTACCGGCCCTCGGCCTGGGCGGCCATGCCGATGTATTCGAAGCCCTGGGTGAAGTGGAACTGATCCTGGTCGATCGGGAGCGTGAAGTCGATGCCGAGGCCCGCCGTCCAGAGATAGTCGATCGAGGTCTTGTTGCGGACGCGGATGCTGCAGGTGCTGGTCGCCAGGCCGTCGATCTGCGTCGGGCAGTTGTCGGCGAAGCCCGGGTCGGGGTTCGCTCCGCCATCGAACTGCAGGTCCCCGCGATTCGCGATCAGACCCCGGGAGATCGGCGCCTGGAAGGAGCTCGTGAGGAGCAGCCGGGGCCGCGTGACGACCGGGAGCTCGACCGGCGTCAGCAGGTCGAGGCCGAAGCTGAAATGCTGGGTGATGAGCGAGTCGCCGTCGTCCTCGAGCTCGGTGCGGTCCGCCTCCGTCGGGACGTTCGCTCGGCCCTTCTGGGGCTGGGTCAGGACGCCGAAGCCGAGCCCGAAGCGCGGCTCCCATCCGGCCGCCGCCCGCGACGCATCGGGGTCGGGCGCATCGGCCGCGATCGGCGCATCCGCATCCGCTCTCGGCTGCGCCGCGGCGCGCCCTGAAGGAAGGAGAGCCGCGGCGATTCCGATCGCCAGGAGAAGAATGGCCGGCGCTGCTCCGTCGGTTCGCATCAAGACTTCTGCCCCTCGTCCCGGGTCGCCTTTTCCTGCTGCTGCTTCTGGCGAATGGCGTGCATGCTGCGAACCGCCCGCTCGACCTCGGGCGGGACGCCCTCGTCGGCCATGTATCGCTCCACGGCCGGGAAATCCCGTCGCGACCACATCACGAGGATCTGCTTCAAGGACGAGACGCGCTCGCCCGGCGCCTCGATCTGCTCCGCGAGCGGCAGGGCCTGCTCGATATCGACGGAGATCGTGTACTGGGTCAGCGGAAACAGCATCGCTGCCTTGATGGCAGGATCGCCGAGACGAGCGGAGATCCAGTCCGACGCCGCCTTCCCATCCTGCTTGAGGTAGTGATAGGCGCCCGCCCGCAAGGCGAGTCGACGCGCCTCGGACTCCGGCCGCTGCGTCAGCCACTCGAGGTTCGCGAGCGGCTCGCGCGCGCCCCAGGCCTCCGAGATCGCTTCGAGGAAGCTCCCCGGCGGCAGCTTCGCCTCGACCGTCTCGTACCAGGCGGCGGCCTGCGGCCCATCGAAGCCGGCCATGCTGATCAGCGCCGAGCGGAGCGCATCGTGCTTCAGGGCGTTCTCGGCCTCCCAGGGAATCGAATCGACCCACGCCCGCAAGGCCGGCGTGCCGTTGCGATAGAGCTCGAGCATTCCCTGGGTGATGATCCAGTTCCGACCGTCGTCGGACGGGAACGACTCGAGCAGCTTCGTCAGCTCGTCGTACTGCCCCGCGGCGGCGAGGCCCGCGGCCGTCGCGTCGACGACGAGGTTGCGCACCGTCTGACCCTCGGGCCGGTCGATGCCGAGCGACGCCAGCGCGAACTCGCGCGCCTCCTCGGCGCCGCCCCGGCGCGTCCAGGTATGGACGACCTCGGAGATCGCGCTCTGACCGACTCGCGGCGCGCGCCAGGTCGTGAAGCGCTCGAGCGCGGCTCGGGGATCCAGCCGCGCCCAGGCGTTGGCGAAGAGCCGGACCTCGTCCCGGTCGAGGCCCTGGACGGCCGCGTCGTAGGCCTCCATCGCGCCCTCGACGTTCGAGGCATCGAGCTTGCGCATCAGGTCCGTGATCGCGTCGACCCGATCGAGGGTGTCGGGGATCGCGAGGGCTTCGGACACGGCCAGCTTCATCGAGGCCCGGTCGAGGTCGCCATCGCCGGCCTTCGACGCCGCCGGCTCGTTCGAAGGCGAGCAGGCGAGCAGGCAGACCGCGAGCGCGGCCGCGAACGAGCAGAGTCGGAGGGAGGCGGACGTGCGCATGCTCAGAATCTCACCGTGGCCGTCACGCCGTAGGTCCGGGGATCCCCGACGGCGTGCAGAATGGCACGCCGCAGGCGCGCGAGGTTGAAGACGTCCACGGTGTACGCCTGGTCCGTCAGGTTCTCGACCCAGCCGGAGAGCTCGAAGTTGTCGCTCGGCGCCTTGTAGGTCAATCGGAAATTGAGGAGCCAGAGGGGATCCTGCTTCAGCAGCTCGGAGTTCGACGTATCGAAGTAGACCTCGTCCTTGAAGGTCCAGTCGAGGCGGGGAATCAGCGTGCCCCAGTCGCCGCCGACGGGCCAGGCGGCGAAGCCGATGAAGGAGTACTCGGGCGAGTTGACGAGGCGATTGCCCGTGAAGTCCTCCGTGATCGTGACGGGGAGCCCGCTGCTGCCGGCGTTCACCGTCTGCGTGTTCACGAAATCGGTGTACTGGCTGTCGAGCCAGGCGAAGGTCAGATGGAGCCAGAACTGGTCGAGCAGCAGCGGTCCCCAGCTCTCGAAGGGCTTGACGTCGAACTCCGCCTCGAAGCCGAGGACGTCCGCGTCCTTCGCGTTCACGAGCTGCTGCACCGGAACGCCGCCGCCGATGTTGAGCAGCCGGAAGATCTGGATGTTGTTGTAGTCGTAGTAGAAGAGCGCCCAGTTGGCCGTGATCCGGGAATCCCAGAGCTGCGCCTTCATGCCGGCCTCGACCGAGTCGATCTCCTCGGGCTCGACGGGCGTGATCAGGTTCTCGCCGTCCGGGGTCCGCGTCCCGGGGCTGATGACGCCGCCGTTGATGTGGGGCCCCTTCCAGCCTCGCGCATAACGCAGGTAGAAGTTCACGTCCTCGATCGGCGTCCAGGTCGCCTTGAGATCGCCGGCGGCGCCGATCTTCTTGGCCGCCGACGAGGCGTAGGTCTCGTCGTTCGTGCCGCCGACCCGGCTCTCGCGGGTCCCGACGAGATTCAGCTCCTTGTCTTCGTAGTTGATCCGGGCCCCGCCTTCGACCTTGAAGCTCTCGGACGGCTCCCAGCCGAGGTTCAGCCAGCCCGCGCCGTAGCGGGTGAAGAACGAGTATTGCTGGCCGGGGATCAGCTGGGTCACCCCCAGGAAGAAGCTGTTGTCTGCGGTCAGACCCTCGTAGAGGAACATGCCGCCGACCTGGGAGGAGAAGCCGTTCTCCGCGTCGTAGTCGAGGCGGAGCTCCTGCGTGATCTGGTAGGCCTCGTTCTTGAGGATCGGCTCGAGGCTGACGAACGGGTTGCCGTCGAGGTTCAGCTCGACGTCGCGCTTGTTCCACTCGTAGCCGGAGACGGTCGTCAACGAGAAGTCGCCGTAGTCGATCTTGCCGGTCAGGCTCCCGCCGAAGAGATCGAGCTTCTCCTTCTCGACGTTGTTGTAGTCGCCCTCGTAGGGGTTGCCGTCGAAGGGGCTCGAGATGCGCGCGAAGCTCGCGCTGCCGGCCGGGATGCGCTGATTGTCGGGATCGGCATAGCCGTTGATGTCCCGGGGAATCGCGCGCGGCGCGATCTCCTCGGGGAGCTGGGTCGCGCCGACCATCTGGAACTGCCGCGCGTCGCCGCGGTTCTGGCCGCCATGGAAATTGAGGATGAAGTCCAGCCCGACGCCCCCGACCTCCCGCTCGAGCCGGAGCAGGGTCCGGGCGCCCCAGTTGTTCTGGTCGTTGACCCATTGCTGGACGCCGGGCACTTCGCCGACGGTCCAGCCGTTGCCGCCGAGCGGCTTGAAGATCTGGTTCGTGTTCTCGGGGTCGAAGCACTCGTCGAAGACGCGGCGCGCGCGGGACTGGGTCGGCGGCAGCCCCGGGTTCGTGTTGAAGTTCGGATCCGCGCAGCGATTGCGGACGTAGCCGTCGCGGTTGTTCGTCCGGAACGAGGTCCGCATCGAGATCAGGTCGGGCACGACCACGTTCTCGACCGCGCCCTCGAGCTGGACCTGGTTGAACCGACCGTAGGTCGCCTTGAACGTCGCGCCCGGCTCCCCCGTCGGCTTCTTCGCGATCACGCGAATCGTCCCGGCCGAGGCATTGCGACCGTAGGTCGTCGCCTGCGGCCCCCGCAGCACGTCGACGTTCTCGACGTCGAAGAGCTGGGCGAGCTGACCGGCGGGCGAGTTCATGTAGATCTCGTCGTTGTAGACGGCGACCGACGAGGACGAGTTGGCGTTGAAGTCGCGGATGCCGACGCCGCGGATGAAGAGGGTCGGGTTCGAGGCCGCGAAGGGCGTGCGGATCTCGAGATTCGGCGTGAACTGGGAGATGTCCGAGAGGTCCGACGCGCCGAGGGCCTCGAGGTAGCTCGCGTCGAACTTGATCGCCGAAACCTCGGCGGACTGCAGCAGGGCGGCGGCGCCAGTGCCGACGACGACCATCTCCTCGACGCCCGCGAACGGATCCGCGGAAGCCACGCCGGACGACGTGCTCTCCGACTGGGCTGCTGCAATGACGG
>JBIPOQ010000140.1:0-8385 GCA_044379055.1 Myxococcota bacterium | reverse complement strand
CCAGACGTTCTGCGCGGTGTTGCGCAGCACGAGCAGGGTTCCGCCGAAGTGCGGCGCACCCGGCGCGTTGTTGATGGCGAAGCGCTTGTTGCGGTTGCCGACGCCGGGGTTGTTGTAGACGAGGCAATCCCAGTTGCCGACCTTGTTGCCGGCCGTGCCCGGGGCAACGTTGGCCGGGTTGTGGGCGAGCGGGGGGCAGAAGCTGATCGCCGTGCCCGCGCCGTTGGCCGTACAGCCCGGACCGGGACAACCCGCGAGGGCGCCGCCGCCGTTCATGAAGGTCGCCGCATTCTGGACGGACATGAACGTCTTGGTCGTCTGACCCACGTTGGGGAACGCCGGGAAGTCGCGGAAGCGGCCGCCCTGGAAGTTCATCTGATTCGCCATGAGGGTGATCTGGCGGCCGACGAACGTGCCGCCCGTGGCGCCCGCGACCTGCACGGTCTGGAAGCCCGCGGTCGGCGGATACACGCCGATCTTGCGACCGAACACGCCCGGCCCCGCCTCGAAGGCGAAGGGCTGGGTCGTCGACGGATTCTGGATGCCCAGAGCGCCGACCATTCCGCGGGTGGCTGCGCTCGCTGCGCCCACCGTCATCAGGACGCCGATCGCACTCGCGCCGGCGATCGAAAATCGGAGCCAGTTCTTCTTCTGCTGCATGTTGGTTTCCCTTGCCTTCTCGTCGCTACTTCACTGCTAGTCCCGGTGTCTGTCCCGGATTCCCGAAAATGACTGGATGTCCTACACCATTCTGTGCCCGCAGATTCGAGCCGGACTTCCGACTCGCCGGGCGAATGTCGAGTGGACATCGGGAGCGTCGTCGCTCCCCGGATCCGTTGGCCGCACGAGCCGGCTTTTCGAGTGTTTTTTGCCCCTTCGAACGGTTGGCGGCTTCAACGGCATGTCCACCCTACACGGGTGATCTGAGAATGTCTATGGAATTCTGACCCGTCCGAAAACTACCTCGCTTTGGGGGAGGCGGCCGGCGGAGTCTCCCCCGCGGGTTCCGGCTGGGTTGCCTCCGCCGGCGGTGCAGAATCGACCTTCCGGGTCGGGATGGGTCGCCCCTCCTTGAACGCCTTGGCCAGGACTCGGGCGCGGTCGACCTCGCCCCGGGCCTCATGGACACGGAGCAGCACGGCCTCGGCGGGCTTGCCTCCGCCGAACATGACGCCCCGCTCGGCGTAGTCGAGGGTCGCTTCGTCGTTCACGCCCCGCTCGCTCCGGTACGCGGCCAGGGACCGAGAGGCCTCGGCGTCCCAGGGATGCTCCTTCAAGAGCTCGAGCCAGCGGTGCTCCGCGTCCTTCTCGTCGCCGGCCTGCGCGGCCAGCTTCGCGGCGCGTCGCCCGGCTTCGGGGGACTCGGGATAGGTCTTCGCCGCGCGGTCGTACATCTCGAGCGCGGCCGGGATCTCGCCGGCCCGTTCGAGGGCGCGCCCGATGCCCTCGAGCGCCCGCCAGCTCCGGGGATCCCGGGCGACGACGGCCTCGTAGGCAGCGCGGACGGCCGCCGGGTCCCCGCCCTTCGCTTCGAGCAGCGCCGCATGGGCCTCGAGAAAGATGGCATGGTCCGGATGCGCGGCGAGGGCGGCCTCGACGGCCTTCTCGGCCTCGGGCCCGCGTTTCGCGGCCTGAAGGAGCAGCACCTTCTCGCGCAGGATCTCCCCGTTCGCCGGCGACGTCAGGTCGGGAGTCGAGTCGGGCAGCTCCTCCAGAGCGACGAGCGCCGCCTCCGGTCCCCTCTGCAGGGCCACGATTCGGGCCCGCGCCGCGACGGCGGCGGGCCAGAGCTCCGTTCCCCGGATCTGGGCGAGGAGTCGGTGGAGGGTGGCCTGGGTATCCGTCGACGCGGCCGCCACGAGCACGCGGGCGCCTTCGGGGTCCTGGCGGTGCACGTTGATGTACTGACCGGCGTTGTTCCAGGCATCCTCGCTCATGCCGGCGGCGAGGAAGAGCTTCGCGAGGCGCAGCCCGGCCTCGGTCTGTTCGGGCGCCGATCGGATCGCCTGGCGGTACTCGTCGATGGCGCGCCGGAAATCGCCCAGCTGCTCCGCGGCCCGCGCCGCGTAGTACCGGGCGCCCGCGTTGTTCGGCCAGACGGGGAAGACGGCGTCGAGCCGTTCCAGGGCCTCCTTCGGGTTCCCCTGGTCGAGGGCGATGCGCGCCTCGATCAGCCCGACGAAGGATTCGTTGTCGAGGCTCTTCGCGACGCGCCGGGCGTCGTCGTGGCGACCCGCTCGCGCGAGCAGGTCGGCGTGGGTCAGGATCGCCATCTCCGGCGGATCCTCGACGAGCGCGAGCGCTTCCTCGAAGGCGGCGATCGCCTCCGGGAGCTCGTCGCGATCGAGGTGGTAGTTGGCGACGTCGGTCCAGACCGCGGTGCGGAGCTCGCGGTTCTCGGTGTCGAGCCCGGCTCGGAGGATCGCGAGGGCGCGCGCCGAGTCGCCCTCGTTCTCGGCGCGCAGCGCCAGGGTCCGGCGGTAGGAGATGGACTCGGGGGCGAGCTCGAGGGCCTTTTCGAGCAGCGCGTTGCTCCTCGCGCGATCGCCCTTCCCGTCGAAGAACGTGATCGCGGCGTCGATGATGCCGCCATGGGCCGGGAACTGCTCCAGGCATTCGTCGAAGCGCTTCTCGGCTTCTTCGAGCTCGCCGCGCTCCTGGCGCAGGACGGCCTGTGCGGCGCAGAGTCCCGCCTGGCCGGCCAGATCGGTTGGATTCTCGCGCGTCAGGGTTTCGAGCTGATCGATCGCTTCGGCGGCCTCGTCGATCCGGCCGGTCATCAAGAGCACCGACGCCCGCGAGTTCAGCGCGATGAGGTTCGTCGGGTCCGCGTCGAGCACGAATTCGAAGTCCTCGAGCGCACCCTCCGGGTTCACGGCCTCGCTCAGGATCGCCTCGCCGCGCAGCATGTGGGCCGCGAGGTTGTCCGGTTCGATCTCGATGACCGCCTCTGCCGCCGCGATCGCGTCGGACCAGTTGCTGGAACGCGAGTGCGCGCCGGCCAGCTCGAGGGTCGCGGGGACGGTGAAGGCCTCGGTCTCGGCGGCCTTGCGGAGCGACCACAGCGCGACGCGCGAGGCGCCGGTCCGGGCGAGGGCGGTCCCGTAGAGAAGGTGGGTCTCGGGATCGTCGGGGCTGGATTCCAGGCGCACGCGGAGCGGCTCGATCGTCTCCGCATAACGACCCTCGGCCTGGATCTCGCGAATCTCCTCGATCGAGGGCGTCCGGTCGCAGCCGGCGATCAGGACGAGCAATGCCGAGCCCGCGCAGAGGCCTACGACCGCATCGCGCACGAGCAGGCGATACGCAAGTTCGCGGAGGCGGGCAGGCCGGAGCCGAGGTGCGAATCGATTGATCATGGTCGGATCCTATCACTCCGTCGCTGAGACCGTACGCCCCGCGCACCCCGCCTAGAATCGACGACGGGGCTGCGCTAGACCCTCGGCATGAAGATTCTTCGCGGACTCGCGATCCTCGTAGGCGCCGTGCTCGCCGGCGCCCTCGCCCTCTACCTGAGTGGCATTCTCCAGATCGAAGTGACGAACGACGATCGTCGGCCCAGGGGAACGATCGATCAGATCGATTCTCTGCGGGATCGCAAGGACTTGAACGTCCTCTTCATCCTGACCGACACGCTGCGTGCGCATCGCCTGCACGCCTACGGCTATTCCCGGGAGACGAGCCCGACCTTCGACTACATGGCCGAGACCGGGGTTCGCTTCTCGAGGCATCTCGCCCAGTCGTCCTGGACGAAGTGCTCGATGGCCTCGCTCTGGACCGGGCTTTACCCGCAGCGCACGGGTGTTCTCCGCACGCCCCATGCGACCTCCGAAGGCGCGAAGATGCCCGCGGAGATCCTGCGAGAGGCGGGATTCCGGACCGCCGGGCTCTGGCGCAACGGCTGGGTCGCCCCGTCGTTCGGATTCGGGCAGGGCTTCGAGGTGTACGAGCGGCCGACGGCGAAGCCGATGCCCCGGGACGTCCGCGCGGAGAACCCCCACATCACGCTCGAGGGGACGGACAACGACGTCGTCGACGCCGCCGAGGAATTCCTGCGCGTCCACGGCCGCGAGCGCTTCTTCCTCTACGTCCACCTGATGGACGTCCATCAATATCTCTACGACACGAAGTCCGCCGTGTTCGGCGCGGGCTATTCGGACATCTACGACAACTCGGTCCTGCACACCGACGCGGTGATCGGTCGGCTGCTGACGATCTTCGCGAACCAGGGCCTGCTCGAGAAGACGATCGTCGTGCTCGCCGCCGACCACGGCGAGGCGTTCGGCGAGCGAGGGATCGAAGGCCACGCGCGCGAAGTCTTCCGCGAGGAGACCGAGATCCCGTTCATCATCGGATTTCCGTTCCGGCTGGAGAAGGGCGTCGTCGTCGGGAGCCGATCGCGCAACGTCGACGTCTGGCCGACGCTGCTGGATCTCCTCGGTCTCCCGAGCCTGCCGGACGCCGACGGACGGTCGCTCGTGCCGGAGATCCTCGCGGCGGCGAGGGGCGCGGAGGGGCCCGACGACGTGCCGGCCTTCTCCCACCTCGAGCGCGGCTGGGGTCGTCCCGAATCCCCGTCGCGCCCCGTCGTGGCGGTCACGAAGGGGACCTACCGCTTCATCCTGCAGCTCGCCCCGGACTCGGCGCGGGAGAAACGCGTCGAATGGCTGTTCGACGGGGCGAACGATCCCGACGAGCGGCGCAACGTGATCGCCGAGCATCCCGAAGTCGCTGCGGAGCTGCGCGCCCTCGCCGACGGCTACCTCGAGAAGACGCCGCCGGCGTGGGTGGGGACGACGGTCAACGTCGACCTCGACGAGCAGGAGGCCGAGCAGCTGCGCGCTCTCGGCTATGCGGTGCCCTAGCTAGTACGTGACCTTGAACGTGACGCCGTAGGTACGCGGGTCGCCCAGCAGATTGCCGACGAACCCGGGACCCGCGGAGGCGTCGAAGGCCAGGTTCTTGTAGACGACGTTCGTGAGGTTGCGCGCCCAGATGGCGACCTCGAGCTGCTCGCTCGGCGCCATGTATCGGACGGCGATGTTGTGCAGCGCGAAGGGCTTCTGGCTGATCGTGTGGGCCGGCAGGAAGGTCGAGCCCGTGTAGTCGGGTGCGCCGCGACCTTCGGACGGATCGAAGTGGACTTCGTCGGTCCACGAGACGTCGTAGCGCGGCGTGATGCGGCCGAGCCGATCCAGGTCGATCACGTACTCGAACCCGCCCGAGATCTTGAAGCGCGGCGCGTTCGGCAGCGGGTTTCCGTTGTAGTCGATGACGATGCGGTTCTGGTCGTTGCCGTTCGGGACGGGGCGGGTGCCGCTCGACGTGAAGTCGAGGAACTTCGTCTCGAGCCAGCCGAACTTGACGTCCGCCGTGAAGCCCTCGATCGGCTGGATGATCGTCTCCAGCTCGGCCCCGAAGTTGAGGGCGTCCTCGGCGTTGATGACGATCTGGACCGGCGCCGATCGGGGCGTGTTCGTGAACGTGAAGACCTGGTAGTTCTGATAGGCGTACCAGAAGAGCGCGCCGTTGACCTTGACCATGTCCTCGAGCCAGCCGCCGCTGAAGCCGACCTCGAAAGCATCGATGACCTCGGGGCTCGCGACGTCCGTCACCTCGGCGACGACGGTCGCGTCGCGGACGTTGAACTGCTCGCCCTTCCAGCCGTGGCTGTACTTGAAGAAGAACTCGCGATCCTCGTCGAACCGGTAGGTGAGCCCGAGCGTCCCCGTCGGATGGTCGACGGTGCTGGTGCGGGAGCAGGGCTTCGGGCCCGTCGTGGGATCCGGCTGGCATTGATCGGTCAGCGGATCCCCGCCGCGGCGGATGTCCGCGTTGAAGTACTTGGATTCCCAGTTGTACCGGATCCCGGCGTCGAGCGTGAGATCGTCGAGGAAGTCCCAGGAGAAGTCCGCGTAGATGCCGAAGCTCTTGGTCTCCTGGACATAGGCCTGGAAGATCGGCTCGACGGCGCCGCCGCTGGCGAGCGTCAGCTGGGCGTAGTCGAGCTCTTCCTGGAGGTAGAAGGCGCCGGCGCCCCAGGTGATCGGCAGGGACTCGAGCTCGGAGCCGATCCGGACGTCTTCGGTGAACTGCCAGGCGTCGTCTTCGATGTCGAACTCGAAGGTGACGTTGGGCGAGTAGTCGGCGTCGATCAGGCGCTCGCGGTCGTACCGCTCGAAGCCCGTGATGTTCTTGACCGTGAGCCCTTCGATCTCCCAGTCGCCGGTCAGCGAGAAGCCGGCCGAGGTCTGGCGTTCGAAGCCGGGCGTGTTGTAGTCGCCTTCGAAGGGCTTCCGATCGAGAGGTCGACCCGCGAGGTTCAGGGCGAGCGTCGAGACCGCGAGCTGCCGGAGTCGCTCCGCCTCGAGGCGGCAGGCCACGGGGTCCGGCGACTGCCGGCATTGGCGCTCGGTCGGGACCGGCGGCAGCCGGTCCACGATCCGGTCGGCCTCGTTCTGGACCTCGGGCGCTCGGTAGCTGTCGCCGTCGACCCCGCCGAGATTGCCGGCGGTGCCGAGGTGCTGGCCGACGGTCGCGAGCTGGTCGGTCCGGTCGACGTGGCCGACCAGATTCCATTCCATGTCGTCGATCGGAGGCAGGAAGCGCAGGCTCGTCCGGGTCGCCCAGGCGTCGGCGTTGTTGAGGTCCCGCTCGAGATTCGGACGGATGACGAGGTCGCCGCTGCCCGCCTGGTTGGGCGTCTCGCCGCAGATGGGATCTCCGGTCGAGACCTCCGCGAGGGATTTGCCGCCGCAGCGATTCGTGACGATGCCGTCGCGGGTCTTCATCTTGAAGGCCGTCCGGATGCCGAGCACGTCTTCGACGATCGGGACCTCGAGCGCGCCCTCGACGTCGATCAGGTTGTAGTTGCCGTAGTCGATGCTGAGATAGGCGTCGTACTCGCCCTTCGGCTTCTTCGTATACATCCGGATCGCGCCGGCGGAGGCGTTGCGGCCCGGGCCGGATCCCTGCGGCCCCTTCTGGACCTCGAGGCCGTCGAGGTCGTAGAGCAAGCCGAGCTGGATCGCGGGAAGATTGCGCGGGGCGTCGTCGACGTAGACGGCTACGGCGCTGGCCGCATTCGCCGTGAAGTTGTTGAGGCCGACGCCGCGGATGAAGAACGTCGGCGTCGTCGAGCTCGCGGTGCGGATCTCGAGATTGGGCGTATAGGCCGCGACGTCGGCGACGTTCGAGACGCCGAGCGCTTCGAGCTTCATCGAGTCGAAGGCCGTGACCGACGTGCTCGTCTCCGTGAGCGCGCCGACCATGCCGGAGCCGACGACGACCATTTCCTCGACGCCCGCGAACGGATCGCTCGCGGCCCCGGCGGCGGAGCCGCTGCCCGATGACGGGGCCTGCGCGAGCGCGACCCCGGCGAAGCCGATCGAGAACGATCCGACGAGGAGTTGAACGATTCCGACCCGACGATGCAGGGCGGCCCGCGGACCGACCCATGAATTCTTCTGGACACGCATGCCTGCATCGTTCACGATTCGGAATCGACAGTCAACCGGCGATTGCCGACCGGGTTGGGAATTCGAAATGCGCGTGCTACCCAGATCGCCCATGAACGCAAGGCAGACGCGTCTGAACGTTTGGGCCCTCCTGTTCGGAGTGGTCGGATTCGGCTCGGCCGAGGGGGCGGCCCGGGCCGCGGACGGCTCGTCAGAATCCGCCGCGAACGCACGCTGGGTTCCCAGTGCTTCTCTTTACACGATGGGCCAGGCCGAGCAGCGCAGCGCGCGGATGGACAGCGACACCTCGCCCTTCAAGGACGGGGATTCGCTGGGATTGCTCTGGTCGATCGGCGGCACGGCCGACATCGCGACCCCCGTCCTGCTCGACGTCCCTGGAAGCCCGCGGCTCTTCGCGCATGCCGATGTCGGCTTCGTCTACAGCCTCGAGGATCCGGTCACGACCGAGGGCGACCCCGGCGGCCGTCCGTCGCTCCCCATCGGCAACACCTTCCAGTCGATCACCAACGTCGGCAGCTCGGTCCGCGCCGAGGCGAAGCCCCTCGTCCTCTCCGGCGGCGTCGGCCCCGAGTTCTCCTTCCAGGCCTTCGATCGGGGCTTCCGGGTGCGGCCCACGCTCGAGTGGATGTACCGGCGCGATACGATGAAGGTGACGCTCGGCGGCGGCGAAACCGAGTCGCTCACCTCGGACGCGTGCACCCCTTCCTGCCGCACCCTCTTCATCAAGAGCCAGACGGAGAAGGGCTACCACAGCCTCGGTCCCGGGATCGAGCTCGAAACCGACGCCGGCCGTGTGGGCGATTTCCTGCTCGGCTTCTATGGATCGTTCCGCGCCTACTACCTCGTCGGTGATCGCAAGGCGAACCTCCGACTCCAGGGTTCCTGGACTCGCCTCGACGGACAGCCG
>JBIPOQ010000139.1:0-8401 GCA_044379055.1 Myxococcota bacterium | reverse complement strand
GCGGCGCCGATCGGGCGCCGCACCCTCGAATCGAGACTCGACTCTCGAAAGGCCCCGTCGTCGTCGTCGTCGACGGACTCTCGATCGAGCAGGTCGTCGTCAATCTCGTCCGCAACGCCCTCGAAGCGTGCGAAGGAAGCGACGCCAGGGTTCGCGTCGTGACCGAATGGACCGACGAGGGCGGCTGGTTGCGCGTCGAGGACGATGGACCCGGCATCGGGGAGCGCGATCTACCGCGAATCTTCGATCCCTTCTTCTCGACCCGGGATCGCAGCGGCGGAACCGGGCTCGGCCTCTCGATCGTCCACGGCATCGTGGCCGATCACGGCGGCACGATCGAGGTCGAGAGCGAGCGCGGCAAGGGGACCTGCTTCCGCGTCCGGCTCCCGACCCGTGAGGCGGTTTTCGACCGGAGTCGACGATGACGGAGCCGGCCCGCATCGTCGCGGTCCCGCATCCTCCCTTTTTCGCTTCGGATCGAATCACGGTCGTCTCGGGCCTGCCCCGCGCCGGGACCTCGCTGGTGGTCCAGCTCCTGGCGACCGCGGGCCTGTCGATTGCGCAGGACGGTGTCCGAGGCGCCGACCCCGACAATCCGCGGGGCTACTTCGAGCTCGAGGCCGTGAAGGGGATCCGTCGCGAGACGGGTTTCCTCGACGGCTGTCGTGGTCGGGTCGTCAAGATCGTGGCGCCGCTGCTGACCGAGCTGCCGCGAGATCGCGCCTATCGTGTCGTCTTCGTCGAGCGGGACCTCGCCGAGATCCTCGCTTCCCAGCGGACGATGCTCCGCCGCCTCGGACATTCCGCCGCGACCGTCGCCGAGGAAGCGGCCCTCGAACGCGCCTATCGAGGCGTACTCTCGCGCTGTCGCAGCTGGCTCGCAGCCGCTGAGGACGCGCCCGCGATCTTCGTCTCCCACCGCGCGCTCCTCGTCTCGGCGGAAGACGAGCTCGAACGCCTGGCGGGGTTCCTCGAGCGGACCGGAGGCTCGGAGCGGCTGGGGGGAGCCGGAGCGGAGAAGGCCTCCGTCCAAGAAGACGTCTCCGCCGCGCTGCGCAGGGCGATGGTCGCCGCCGTCGACCCCGCGCTCTACCGCAGCCGCGCGGGGAGCTGACCCGACCAATCCCGCAGCGGGTCACCGGCATCCTGCTCGGGCGCCGGCAGGATCTGCCGCAGATGGTCCGCGAGGCGCCAGCCGCGATGGGCTTCGCGTCGCTTCCACTGCTCGGGATACCCGAGCGAGACCTCCTCGAAGCGGACGCCGTCGACATAGCGGGTGCACGGGATGTGGAGATGCCCCGAGACGACGACCGCCGCCTCGAAGCGCCGATGCCAGTCCTCGGTCCGCCGCGTGCCGCACCAGACCATGAAGCGCGGAATCCCCGGCAGGATCGCGAGGCTCTGCCTCAGCGGAAAATGCGCGATCAGGACGACGGGATGCTCGGCCTCTCGCCGCGCCGCCTCGAGCCGTCGCGCGCTCTCCTCGCAGCGCGCCGCGCACCACTCGCCGAAGCTCGCATACGGATCGGGATGCAGCAGCAGCTCGTCGCTGCACATCACGTCCTCCTCCTGCGCCCAGGCGACCGCGTCCTCGATGGCGACCTCGTCCGGACGGAAGCTGTAGTCGTAGAGGAGAAAGAGCGGGGCCAGCCAATGCGGCCCGCCTTCCCCTTGCCAGACGGGGAACGGATCCTCCGGCGTCAGTACGCCGCGCTGGCGGCAGAGCGCGACGAGCTCCTCGTAGCGCGCGACGCCCCGCTGCCCGGTCGCCCGCGGCACGGTCCAGAGCTCGTGGTTGCCGGGCACCCAGACGAGCTGCGCGAACTTCTGGCCGAGGACCTGGAGGGCGTAGTCGAGCTGCGGGACCGTGTCCCCGATGTCGCCGCAGAGGATCAGCCAGTCCTCGGGATGCGGGGGCAGGGCGAGGATCGCCTCCCGATTCTCCTTGAACCCGACGTGCAGATCGCTGATCGCAAAGAGCTTCAAGGTCTTCCTCGTCGGGCACGGCACGATTCGCGCAGGGCGCCCGCCGGTACCGTCGCCGTTGTGGCCCCGTGCCGCAACGTCCCTTCTTCCGGTGGCCGCGTCGAATCCCTCGGCCCCGCGCCCGATCGCCGAGTCGCTATCGTCCGCCCGCACCGTATCGCGGAGGCGACCCTTGAAGTTCGGCATCTTCCACGAGCTCGCGACGCCCCGGCCCTTCACGGCCGAGAACGAGTCGAAGGTCCTGCAGAACGCCCTCGAGCAGGTCCGCCTCGCCGATGCGCTCGGCTTCGACACGGTCTGGGCCGTCGAGCACCATTTCCTCGAAGGCTATTCGCACTCGAGCGCGCCCGAGCTCTTCCTGACGGCCTGTGCGATGCAGACGGAGCAGATCCGGATCGGCCATGGGGCCGTCGTCTGTGTGCGCGAAATGAACCACCCGATCCGCGTCGCCGAGCGCGCCGCGACCCTCGACCTGCTCTCGAACGGCCGCCTCGAGTTCGGGACCGCCCGCTCCTCGACCTGGACGGAGCTCGGGGGCTTCGAGGCCGACCCGGACCGGACCAAGCAGGACTGGGACGAATTCGTCCGCGCGATCCCGGGGATGTGGACCCAGGAGCGCTTCTCCTGGAAGGGGAGCTGCTTCTCGATGCCGGAGCGCGCCGTCCTCCCGAAGCCGATGCAGAAGCCGCATCCGCCGATGTGGGTCACCGTCACGAGCCCCGGCACCGAGCTCGACGCCGCCGAGCGGGGCCTCGGCTGCCTCGGCGTCGCGACCGCGTCGCTCCCCGAGCAGGAGCGCCGGACGAAGGAGTACCACCGCCGCATCCAGCTCTGCGAGCCCGCCGGCCAGGTCGTGAACGACCAGGTCGCGACGCTCAACTTCATGCACTGCCACGAGGACCTCGCGACCGGTGCCAAGCGGGGCATGGGCTTCCTCGGCCTGTTCGGCGCGCTGAACGCCCAGCTCCTCTTCACGCGCGAGGCCTACCCGACGACCGCCTATCAGTCTCTCGGCGGCGTCAGCGCGCCTGGCGCGAGCAAGGGGGGCGGCAATCCCGGCGCGGCCTACGGCGTTCCGGATGGCGTCTGCATTGGGGATCCGAAGACGATCATCGAGGCGATCAAGCGCTGGGAGTCGGTCGGGGTCGACCAGCTGAACTTCCTCGTCAACGCCTGCGAGGTCCTGCCGCAGGAGCAGGTGCTGGAGAGCATGCGGCTCTTCGCGCGGGAGGTCATGCCGGCGTTCGAGCGGGGGCGGACGCGGCGGGAGAGCGGGGCGGCTGCGGCCGCCGGGAGCGGGCAGCGATGCTGATCGGAACCGCCGACCCGAGCGCGTTCGAGAAGGATGCACCGACGATCGCGGCCTTCGGCGACGCATCCCTCGAGATCCCGGACTGCGTCTTTCTCCAGGCACTCTGCGAGATCGGGTCGGAGCCGATGTGCGCGATGCTGCCGCCGGCCCTCCACCCGACGCTGCCGCCCGTCGCCAGCTGGAGCGCCTTCGAAGCGGCGGACTCGCCGTTTGGGCCGTTTCGGCTGGCCCAGCTGCGGATCGAATGTCGGAGCGGGCTGCGACCCCGCGGCCTCCTCGTCGGAGCGGTCGTCGATTCGGAGGCCGCGGCGCATGCGCTCGCGGACCGGTTCGGATTTCGCTGCACCCTCGGCGAGGTCGAGCTCGCCCGGGCCTACGACGCGACGCGGCTCACGGTCGTGCGGGGCGGGCGTCGGCTCGTCGAGCTCGTGCTGCGGGAGCCGGTCCGGCTCGGGGAGACGGATACGCAGTTCGTCTCGAGCCTGCATCCGGCTCAGACGCCGAAGGGGTTCCGGCTCGTCCAGGTCGATCTCGAGCACGCGGTGAAGCGGGCCGAGCGGGGGCGACTCGAGATCGTGGCATTCGATGCGGCGGGCTGGGGCGAGGAGAGGATCCGGCCGACGCTGGCGCTGCCCGGGGTCGTCGGGCGGGCGGATCTCTCGATCCGGCCGATCCGGTTCGTGTGTCGCGTGGACGTGCTGGCGTTTCACGGAACGGAGGCGGTGTCGGGCGGGGCGGAGGCTCGCTAGCGCCGCTCCCGGGATCCTGCGGAAGGCGTGCAGCGTCGGGGCAGGACGGGCGCATGGCCTGCGCCGTACTCGTGCAGACGGTCGCAGCTCGTCGGCTAGTTCGAGCCCTGCTGTGATTGGCGTCTCGTCAATCGGAGCTCGCGTCCGATGAAGACCGGCAGTCCGGCCGCGGCGACCTCGAGTCGCGCGGGGCCTGCGCTGCGAGGTCTGCCATGTCCCCCCGACTTCTTCTCCCTTCGTGTTCTTCGCGGCTCTCGAGCCTCGGCTCCGGCCTGCGCCCGCGTCGCTCGGCGGGGCGCCGACTCGCCAGGGTGCTCGCGCTCGCCGGCCTTCTCGGTTCGATCGGGTGTGCGAGCGCGCCGGGATCGTTCATGCTGGCGGAGCCCTTGGAGCGACTGGCGCCCGAGGTCGAAGGTCCGGGACACGTCTTCGCGACCGCCGAAGGCGCGGCCTTCGATGCCCTCGCGTGGTGTCGGGCGGAGGCGCGCCGGACGATCGCGGGTCGGACGTTCGCACGGGGCGGTACGGTCTATCCCGTCGACGGAGGGTTCAGCTATGCGGCGCCCGTCGTCGCGGACGGGGCTTCTGCTCGGCTGCAGTATCGGCTTCGGCCCGGCGACGTCCTGCATTTCCGGCATTATCCGTCGAGCGTCGTCTCCGCGACCGGGCCGAGTCGCCACGCGCTCCCGGTTCGGGATCGGAGGCTCGTCGACCGGGGTGATCCGCTCCAGCGGCCCATCTACTACATGACGCCGGATCATCGCGTCTATCGCTATTCGCCGAGGGCACTCGAGACGGAACGTCCGGCGTTGGCCTCGCGGGAGATCGAGGCCCCGGTCCAGCGCTGAGCGGACCTTCGCCTTCTACAAACCCTTCGGCCGCGTCCCGATGATCTCCTCCCGCGCAAGCGCCGCGATCTCCTCCGGGCCGAGCCCGAGCTCCCCGAGAATCTCCGCGTTGTGCTGCCCCATCGTGGGCGCCGCCGTGCGATTCCAGCGCTCGACGGTCGCGAACCGGAACGGCGGCCGCGAGTACGGATGGGTCCCGACGACCGGATGGTCGAGCTCTTCGTAGAACCCTCGCGCGATGAACTGCGGATGCTTGCTCTGGATCCGCCCGTCCCAGACCGGGGCGGCCGGGATCCCGACCGCGAGCAGCGCCGAGACCGCGGCCTCGAGCTCGCGCTCGGCCGCCCAGCGGGAGAGCGCCTCGTCGATCACGCCGTGCTTTCGCCGCCGACCGGCGTGGGTCGCGAGCTCGGCATCGTCGGCCCAGGCGGGTCGGCCGAGCAGGGCCTTGAGCGCCGTCCACTGCGCGTCGTTCGTGACCGCGAGCGCGAGCCAGCGCTCGCTGCCGGCGCAGGCGTAGACGTTCTGCGGCGCGCCCTCGGGCCCGCGGTTTCCGTCCCGGCCGAGCTCGACACCGTAGGCGGACCACTCGATCGACATCTCGGCCGCGGCGTTGAGGGCGCCTTCGACCATGGTGCATTCGAGGCGGTGGCCCCGGCCGGTCTTCTCGCGCTCGGCGAGGGCGACGAGCGTCGCGAAGGCGGCGTGCATGCCGGCGAGGGGATCGCAGGGGCCGCGCTGGATGCGGGGCTGGTCGTAGTCGTGGCCGGTGATCCAGGCGAGGCCCGAGATCTGCTCCATCGTCTGGGCGAAGCCGACGTTGTCGCGCCAGGGACCGGAGAGGCCGAAGGCGGGCATGCGGACGAGGATCGTCTTCGGGTTGATCGCGTGGACCGACTCCCAGTCGAGGCCGAAGTTCTCGACGACCCGCGGCGAGAAGTTCTCGATGAAGACGTCGCTCTCCGCGATCAGCTTCTTGCAGAGCGCGAGGCCCTTCGGATCGGCGAGGTTGAGGGTGAGCCCGCGTTTGTTGGTGTTGGCGGAGAGCGTGACGCCGCTTCGCTCCCACCAATCGCCCTGGCTCATGAAGAGCCCGCCCGCCATGCGCATGCCGTCCGGGCGCTGGATCGCCTCGACCTTGATCACGTCGGCGCCGAGATAGGCGAGCATCTGGCAGGCCGAAGGTCCGGCCCACCACGCCGTCGTGTCGAGCACGCGGATCCCCGCGAGCGGAAGCGGCGTCTTGGCGTTCGCGACGGGGGCGAGGCCGGGCTTCGCGCGTTTCCGAGCAGGCGCCTTCGCGAGGGATGCCGTGTGCTCCCCGATCTTCGGAACCGCTTCGAAGGGCCGCGGGCCCTCGCCGTCCATCTGATAGGGCGGGCGCGGCTGCAGGAAGCCACCGGTCGGATTGCGGACGAAGACGCCGCGGGCCTTCAGGTGGACGTGGTCGACGACGGTCTTGCCGCTGCAGACCGGCGCGACGGGGATGCGCAGCAGCGAGGCGCGTTCGACGATGTCGGCGGTGGTGTGCTGCGTCGTATGGGCGCGGACGATCGCGTTCCACTCGTCCATGCGCGCCATGCGCGTCCCGATCTGCGCCCACTCGGGCTGCGCGAGGAGATCCTCGCGGCCGATCAGGAGCAGGAAGTCGGTGAACTGCTGATGGGAGTTGGTGTTGAAGCCGACCCAGCCGTCGAGGGTCGGTTCGATCGAAGGGACCTCGACGGAGCGTGTGGGACCGACCGGCGCGGGGCGGCCCATCAGGCTGTTCATGAAGTCGAGGTAGGTCGTCGACCCGATGTTCATGACCTCGCAGAGGGAGAAGTCGACGTGCTCGCCCTGGCCGGTGTGTTGTGCGCGGGTCACGGCGCCGAGGGCGGCCACCGCGGCGAAGGTGCCGCCGATCCACTCCGTGATCCGCCCGCCGCACATGATCGGCGGCTGCGACGGCAGGCCGCGAACGGAGAGGGCGCCGCTATGCGCCTGGATCGTGAGATCCGCGGCGGGCTGGTTCGAGAGCGGGCCGCCGCGGCCGTAGGGGGAGATCGAGAGGACGACGAGGCCAGGGTGGCGGCGGGCGAGGTCGAGCTTCTCGATCACACCCGGCTCGAAGGTCTCGACGACGAGATCCGCACCGGCGATCAGCGCGTCGATCGCGGCGTCGCCGGGAGCACCGACGACCGACTTCTTCGAGGTGTTGAGGAATTGGAAGAGGGCGCCGTCGCGGCCCTTCAGGTCCTGGTCGCTGGCGCTCCAGCGCCGCAGGGCTTCGCCCTCCGGCGGCTCGACCTTGATGACCTCGGCGTAGGCATCGGCGAGCAGCTTCGTCGCGTAGGCGCCGGCGATCCGGTTGCTGAAATCGACGACGCGCAGATGGCGAAGACCCTGCATGGACGACTCCTCCCGCCCCGCGCAGGACGCGCGCGGCCCGCTCGGGACTCTAGACAGTCCCCCGGACCGCTGAAAGGAGGGCCGACCCGGGCCCTCGAATTGACGTATCCTGGTCGCGCTGCCGATCGGCGAGCGCGTCGTGAGCGGAGCGCATGCCGCGGGCCGGGAGCACGCCGTGAGCCGGAAAACGAGGAGCATGGGATGCAGAGCTTGAACGAGGTCTTCGGGTTGGCTGGGCGGGTCGCCGTCGTGACGGGGGCGGCGTCGGGGATCGGCCGCGCGACGGCGGAGGTCTTCGCCGGCGCGGGGGCCGCGGTCGTGCTCGGGGATCTCGCCGCGGAGGCGGCGGAGCGGGTGGCGGCGGAGATCCGCGCGGCGGGCGGGCGCGCGGTGGCCCAGGGCGTCGACGTCTCGCAGCGGAGCGAGGTCGAGCGTCTGGTCGGCCGGGCGGCGAAGGAGTTCGGCGGGCTCGACGTGATCTGCAACATCGCGGGCATCCCCTGCGACGGTCGCCTCGAATCTCTCGACGAGAAGGCCTTCGACCGGATCCTCGGCATCAATCTCAAGGGCGTGCTCTACGGCTGTCAGGCCGCGATCCCGCTGCTCGCGCAGCGTGGAGGCGGCAGCATCCTGAACGTGTCCTCGGGGGCGATCGACCTGCCGGTCGCGGGCTACGGCGCCTACGCGATCACGAAGGCCGGCGTCGCGCAGCTGACGCAGACCCTCGCGCAGGAGGTCGGCGATCGCGGCATCCGCGTCAACGCGATCGCGCCCGGAGCGACGGTGACGGCATTCACGCAGCGCCACCTGAAGAACCCCGACGGCTCGATCAATCAAGAGGCCTACGCGGGGTTCATCACGAAGATGCAGTCGATGTCGCCCATCGGGATGGTGGGAGAAGCCGTCGATCAGGCCTGGCTGATGCTCTATCTCGCGTCGGAGGCCGGACGATTCTGCACCGGCCAGATCTGGCGCGCGAACGGCGGATCGACCCACGGCCGGTGATCGCCGTCGCCGGGCGCAGGCGCCGAGGTCGCGAACGGAGCGACTCGAGGGGCTCCGAGAAATCTTCGATTGACATCCCATTGCGTCGCTCTACTTTGAACAGAACGTTC
>JBIPOQ010000138.1:0-8402 GCA_044379055.1 Myxococcota bacterium | reverse complement strand
GGCCTTCGACCACTTCACGCTCGTGCCCGCCATCAACATCGGACGCCGCGCCGTGCGCAGCAGCTCGAGGGCTCGGCGGACCTCGTCCTGATCCGGCGAGAGGCGCGGGGGCTCGGTGCGGATCTTCGGGATCACGACCTCGGACTCGTCGACGCTCCCCATGAAGATGTCCATCGGGATCTCGAGGAACGCGGGGCCGGGGATGCCGGAGACCGCGTGGCGGATCGCGAGCTCGATGTATTCGGGGATGCGCTTGGTCTGGTAGATCGCGTCGCAGTATTTCGTGATCGGGCGGACGACACCGAGATGATCCATCTCCTGCAGCGAGCCGCGGCGCAGGTTCTCGAAGGGCCCCTGACCGCCGAACACGAGGATCGGCGAGTTCGCGCGCCAGGCGTTCGCGATGCCGGTCACGCCGTCGGTCACACCGGGGCCGGCGGTGATCGCGGCGACGCCGATCTTGCCCGGGTTGCAGCGCGCCCAGGCGTCGGCGGCGTGGACCGCGGCCTGCTCGTGGCGCACGTCGACGATCTTGATGCCTTCGTCGATGCAGCCGTCGTAGAGCGGCATGATGTGGCCGCCGGAGAGCGTGAAGACGACTTCGACGCCGGCCTCCTTCAAGGCCTTGGCCGCGAGCTTTCCACCGTGCAGGGGCATGGGGTCTCCGATCGTGTCGAGGGGACGGATTCCGGTCGTCGCGCCTTCGCGCTCGGGAGATCAAAGTACAAAAGCCGGTGGACACCTGCTGGTGTCCACCGGCTTTCTGGATCGGACTCGGAGTAGAGCTCGAGAGCTCCCGGGGATTCCCGAGAATTACTGGAGCTTGATCTCCGCGCGGCGGTTCAGCGACCAGGCCGTCTCGCCGGTGCCGGAGACCGCGGGGCGCGCCTCGCCGTACGAGACGACGGAGAGCTGCGACACCGGGACGCCGAGGTTGTAGAGGTAGCGGCGGACCGAGACCGCGCGGCGCTCGCCGAGGGCCACGTTGTACTCGTCGGAGCCGCGCTCGTCGCAGTGACCCTCGATGAGGGCCGAGCCGCCCGAGCTCTTCAGCGTCGCGGCCGCGGCCTCGAGGATCGACTCGAACTGGGGCTTGATGTCCGACTTGTCGAGGTCGAAGTAGATCGGCGCCATGCCCGAGGAGGCGTTCGGGTCGTAGCCGTCACCCGCGCCGTCGCCCGCGCCCGCGGCGCCGTCTTCGAACTCGCTGCCGGTACCGCTGCCACCGGCATTCGCGTCGGCGTCCGGCGTCGTCTTGCAGGCCGCCGCCAGGGCGAGCACACCCGCCAGGAAAACCAGTCGCAGTTCAATCGAAGAGGAAAGTCGTCGCATCATGACCCGGTCGTTGCCTCCATGACGAGCTCCGCTCCGCATCCATGCACGGCCGGCGTCTCATCGCGCTTCTTGACTAACAAGTTCTGTAGGGTGTGCGCGCTATGCGCCGTTCACCCTGCGCCCCACTCGTTCCGCTTCGACCCGCCCTGCCTGCCCGGCTTTGGTTTCGGCCATGCCTGCAGGGGAATCGGAGCTCGACGGTGTAGGCGATCATTTCTCGGTCCGGCCCGCCCGGACCTCGTGTGGGCCTTGGGTTCGCTGCGAATATCGGATGGCGACCCCGAGCCGAGGCGGATGATGGGGGCTCGTCGGGCCGCCCGCAACGGGTGAAGTCAAGAGAATCGGAGGGTTGGGGTCCGAGGCGGCGAGCCGGACCGGCCGAACATCCGCCGTCGGACGGGGCTATTCGCGCGGCCGACCGGAGCGCGCCGGAGTAGGCGGCGTCCGGTCGAGGCTCGCCAGGGCCTCGCCGACCGCCCGCGGATCGAGCCAGAAATGGAAGTCCTCCCGGACGTCCAGGAATCGGATCCGGCCGCTCACGTCGAGGAGCAGGGTGGTCGGGTGCGGCACGCCGACCTCGAGGCTCTCGGCGTCGGGCTTCAGGAGGCCGAGCTGCCGGATCAGGCTGCTCTTCGGGTCGGCCAGGAAGAGGATCCGATCGGCGAGCCCGAGCTCCCCGATGAAGAGCCGGGTCCGCTCGTTGATCTGGGTGTCGGACATGACCCACACGATTTCCAGGTCCGGGGTGGTCTGGAAGGCCTCTCGCAGCGCCAGGACGCGCGCCTTCGTGAAAGGGCACCAGTCGAGGCTGCGCTCGAAGACGAGGAGGGTCCGGCGGCCGACGAGATCCTCGCGGGTCAGAATCCGCCCGTCGAGCGCCCGAAGCGCGAAGGAGGGCAGCTCGTCGCCGAGGGCGAGCGCCGTCTCGACGTCGCTTCGGACCCGGCTCTCCGGGCCCCGGGCCGTGAGCGGATGGCTCGGGAGCAGGAAGTTGGCCCCGAGCAGCGCGATCGGGACGAGGCTGGCGAGCCCGCGCAGGATCATCGACCGGCCTCGATCCCGGCGGCGGCGGCGGCTTCCTCGGCGCTCGCCCCCTCGGCCGGGACCCGGTCGCTCGCCCGCCTGCGTCGTTTCGTTGCGCCCCAGACCATCGTGTCCGCGACCGTCGGGCGGAGCCAGACGAGGGCCAGGGCGACGAGCAGGAGCGCCGTCGCCTCCTGCCTCGGCACGTCGCCGAGCCAGCTCGCGTAGTCGCCGATCGTCCAGGCCACCATCCGCACCCCGGCCATCAGGATCAGGACGAACGCCGTCGCCGTCCCCACCGTCCGAGACGTCGACGAAGCCGGCTCCCGCGCGGCCCCGATCATCGCGCTCCCCCAGCCGATCAGGGCGCAGCCCGTGAAGGCGACGAAGTAGCGCCCGATCGGCCCCGTCGGCACCAGCAGCGCCGCGCCCGGTCGCTGATCGAGCAGGAACGCGGCCACGAGACCGAAGCCGAGGACCGCCCACGCCACACCGAGGGTCCCCATCAAGACGCGGTAGAGTCGATGCCCCTTCATCAGGACCCATGATGCCCGATCGAACCCAGAGCTCCACCCGTCCGGGGCAGGGTCAGGTCCTGCTGCTTCGCTTCAGCGGCGACCTGACGACCAAGGCGGACGCCACCCGGCGCCACATGACGCGCCGCCTCGTCGACAATCTGCGCGCGTCGATCAAGGCCAGCGGTCGCACCGCCCGGGTCAAGCAGTCGCGCAGTCGCCTCTACGTCGAGCTCGACGCGGCGCCCCCCGCACCGGATCCCCTCGATCCCCCCGGCCGACGAGTGCCCTCGGATGCCGAGATGGTCGAGCGCTTCGCCCGCGTCTTCGGCATTCAATCCGTCTCGCTGACCCACGCCGTCCCGTGGCAGACCCTCGAGGACGTCGTGCGCGAGGGACTCGCCTTCGGCGAGCCGTGGGTCCAGGGCAAGCGCTTTGCGATCCGGGCGCGCCGGATGGGCGAGCGCCACGAGGTCAAGCTCCGCTCCGCGGACATCCAGGAACGGCTCGGCAGCGCGCTCCGGCCCGGCGCCGCGGGCGTCGATCTCTCGAATCCCGACGTCACGCTCCACGTCGAGGTCGACACGTCCCTCGCCTACTACTTCGTCGCGAAGCAGCCCGGCGCCGGCGGTCTCCCGCTCGGGACCCAGGGCCGCGCGGTCTCGCTGCTCTCGGGGGGCTTCGACTCTCCGGTCGCGTCCTGGCGCATGCTGCGGCGTGGGGTCGCCCTCGACTACGTCTTCTGCAATCTCGGCGGGCGCTCGCATCAGCTCGAGACCCTCGCGATCGCGAAGCGGATGAGCGATCTCTGGCAATGCGGCACGCGGCCGCGCTTCCACGCGGTCGACTTCGACCTCGTCTCGCGCGAGATCCAGAAGAGCGTCACGACGCGCTTCTGGCAGCTCGTGTTGAAGCGCATGATGCTCCGCGCAGCGACGGCGGTCGCGGCGCAGATCAATGGGCTCGCGATCGTGACGGGGGACGCGATCGGCCAGGTCTCGTCCCAGACGCTGCAGAACCTCGCCGTCGTCTCCCACGGCTGCGAGCTGCCGATCCTGCGCCCCCTCGTCGGCGACAACAAGGACGACATCATCGCCGAGGCACGGCGCATCGGGACGCACGACCTGTCGGAGAAGGTCGGCGAGTACTGCGCGATCGTGCCGAGCCATCCGGCGACGAGCGCCCGGCTCTCGGAGGTCCTGGCGGAGGAGGCGAAGCTCGATCCGGCGGTGCTCGAACGCGCGCTCGCGGAGCGCAGCGAGTTCATGCTGCCCGACCTCGACCTCGCGGGCTGGGACGCGGAGGCGCTGTGTGCGCGGGAGCTCCTGCCGGGGGAGACGTTGATCGATCTGCGCAGCCGGACCGACTTCGACGCATGGCACGCGCCCGGGGCGCTCTTCCTCGATTTCCCGAACGCCCTGCGCGCCTACGCCGCCTTCGACGAGACGCAGCGCTACGTCCTCTACTGCGAGTGGGGCCTCAAGAGCGCCCATCTCGCGGACCTGATGCGCCGCGAGGGCCTGGCCGCGCGCCACGTCTCGGGGGGCGTGCGCGAGGTGCGCCGGATGGTCGAGGCGGCGCTCGGCTGAGCGGCGCAGGGCGGGCGACGCGCGGTGGGCAGCGCAGGCCCGTGCGGGGCGCGCCGGGCGGGCCGCGCGCCGGGGCGCCGCGGGCCCTCAGCCTTCGTGCGCGCCCGACGCCTCGAGGCAGCGGCGACAGATGCAGGCCTTCCCGCCGTCCAGGACGCGAGCGCGGGCGAGCAGCGACTCGGGGAAAAGCCGGTCGACGCACCAGCACGGCGGACCGTCCCCGTCCGCGCCCTCCCGCGCGAGGGCACAGTCGTTCGGCGCACCGCATAGCGAGCAGTGCGCCGAGTCGATCGTGAGCAGGACCCGATCGTTCACCGGCGCGTCCCCCGATTCTCCATCTCGGCGACGCTAGCCCGTCCCCCGCCGACCGGAGCGCGCATCGCGCGCGACGGCGGCTGCTGGCGATCGGACGCCCGCCGGGTACGTTCCCCGCGAACCGCCCGAGGAGCGCGCTTGTCCACCGATCGACCGTCCACGAACGACGCCGGCAATCAGTCCCAGATCGACTACTGGAACGGCGAGGCGGGGCAGACCTGGGTCCGCTCGATGGACCGCATCGACGGGATCCTGACGCCGATCACGCAGGTCCTGCTCGAGCGCGCCGCGATCGTCCCAGGCGAGCGGGTCGTCGACGTCGGCTGCGGCTGCGGCTCGACGACTCTCGAGCTCGCGCGGCGCGGGGCCCTCGTCTTCGGGGTCGACATCTCGGAGCCGATGCTCGCGCTCGCGAAAGAGCGCGCGGCGGGCGTGAAGGGCCTGGCCTTCCGCCGCGCCGATGCGGCGACCCAGCCCTTCACCCCGGACCACGAGCTCGTCTTCTCGCGCTTCGGCGTGATGTTCTTCGCGCAGCCGGTGGAGGCCTTCCGGAACCTGCGGACGGGCCTGACGCCGGGCGGTCGACTCTGCTTCGTGTGCTGGCAGACGGCGGCGGACAACGCCTGGATGTCGACGGCGGTGAAGGCCGTCGCGCCCTTCCTCGCGAAGCCCGAGACGCCGCCCGACCCGCGCGCCCCGGGCCCCTTCGCCTTCGCCGACCCTGCGTACCTGCGCTCGGTGCTCGAGCAGGCCGGCTTCGACGCGATCGAGATCGAGGATCTGCGCCTCCCGCTCCATCTCGGCGACGATCTCGATCAGGCGATGGCCTATCAATCGGACGTCGGTCCCTTCGCCCGGGCCCTCGCGGAGCTCGACGGCGAGACGCGGACCCGCGCCCTCGCCGCAGCGCGCGAGGCCCTCGCGCGCCACGTCACGCCGAAGGGCGTCGATCTCGGCGCCGCGTGCTGGATCGTGACCGCGCGCTCGAAGGCGCCCGAGAAGACGCGCTGAACGGGATCCGCGTCGAAGGTCCGCGCGCCGGTCGTCGATGCGAGCCGACCGGCCCGACCCCGAGGAGGACGCATGGAAAAGCAGGCTCTCGTCCTCGCCGGCGGCGGTGCCCGGGCCGCCTATCAGGTCGGCTGCCTGCGGGCGATCGCGCGCCGTGTCCCCGAATACCGGCCCGAGATCCTGACGGGCGTCTCGGCCGGCGCCATCAACGCGGCCCATCTCGCGAGCTTTCGCGGAAGCTGGCCGGATGCGGTCGAGGCGCTGCGGGCCCTCTGGCTCGATTTCGATACCGAGAAGGTCTTCCGCACGAAGCTCCGCGACCTGCTGCGCAACATGGTGACCGCGACGCTCCCCCTCGTGTCCGGGGGGCGGCTCGGCGGGCGACGGGTCCGCGGCATGGTCGATACCCAGCCGCTCCGGCTCTTTCTCGAGTCGGCGCTCCCCCTCGAGGAGGGCGGCCTGCCCGGCGTGCGCGAGAACCTGGCCGACGGCCTGCTCGACTCCCTGGCGATCATCACGACCAACTACGAGACCGGCCGCTCGACGGCCTGGGTCGAGTCGGCGACGCGGCGCGACCTCGGCCGCGGCCAGCTGCGGGTCGAGGTCGGCCGGATCGGCCTCGACCACGTCATGGCGTCGTCGGCCCTGCCCCTCTTCTTCCCCGCCGTCGCGCTCCGTCATGCCTGGCACGGCGATGGCGGCATCCGCCTGACCGCGCCCCTCTCCCCGGCGCTCCACCTCGGCGCCTCGCGCATCCTCGCCGTCTCGCCCCGCATGCGACCCGCGGATCCCGCCTCGCTCCCCGAGCTCCCCGAGCTTCCCCTCTACCCCTCGCCGGGGCAGATCGGCGGCGTGCTGATGAACGCAGTCTTCCTCGACTCCCTCGACTTCGACGCGCTCCAGATGAACCGGATCAACCGGCTGCTCGACACCCTGTCCGAGCCGGCACGGGCGAGCAGCGGCCTGCGGCCGGTCGAGGTCATGGTCCTGCGCCCCAGCCGCGACCTGGGCGCCCTCGCCCGCAAGAACGAGTTCCGCCTGCCACGGGCCTTCCGCTTCTTCGAGAAGGGCCTGACGGGCTCCCACGCGAAGAGCTCGGACGTGCTCAGCATGATCATCTTCGAGCCCGAGTTCCTGCGCGAGCTGGTCGAGCTCGGCGAAGCGGATACGCTGGCGCGGGGCGACGAGATCGAGTCGTTCCTGCGCGGCGGCGCCTGCGCGGTCCCGGTCTGGTAGGCGGGGGCGGCGAGCCGGTGGCCTTTTTCGACACCGGGACGACCCTCCGGGCCACATCCCTTCCAGTCCCTCCATCCCGCCGAGGTCCCGCGTGAGCACCGAATGGTTCGAGCAGGATGCCACCGACCAGGCCGCGGCCATCGCCCGCGGCGAGGTGGACCCGCGCGAGCTCGTCGCCGCCGCCCGCGAGCGCCTCGAGCAGCTCGACCCGAAGCTCGGAATCCTCTCCGTCCTCTCGGGCGGAGAAGAAGAGACGATCGACGTCGCCCTCGCGACGGGCGGCCCGTTCCGCGGCGTGCCCTTCCTGATGAAGGACGTCGGCGCCCGCCAGGCCGGGCGCCCCTACTACGCCGGCAACCGGGCGCTGCGCGACGCGGACCACCGCGCCGACGCCGATACCCCCCTCGGCGCGCGCTTTCGCGAGCTCGGCCTCGTGACCCTCGGCAACTCGCGATCGCCGGAGTTCGGACTGCAGTCGAATACCTGGCCCCTCGTCCAGGGTCCGACCCTGAACCCCTGGGATACCAGCCGCGCCGCCGGCGGCTCCTCGGGCGGCGCCTGCGCCGCGGTCGCCGCGGGCCTCGTCCCCGTCGCCCACGCGAGCGACGGCGCGGGCTCGATCCGGATCCCCGCGGCGTGGTGTGGCCTCGTCGGCCTCAAGCCCTCCCGCGATCGCATCGACTGGCGCCACCGCGGCAAGCAGCGCCCCGACGTCGAGTTCGTCGTCGCCCGCTCGCTGCGCGACACCGCCCGCTTCCTCGATCTGCTGCGGCCCGCTGCCTGCCGAGCCGCCGACACCGCGCCCTACGAGCGCGCGCTCGCCGCGAAGACCGCCCCCCTGCGCATCGCGTTCTGGACCCGCTCGCCGGAGGGCAGCGCCGTGCATCCCGATTGCCGCCGCGCCGTCGAGGAGACCGCCGAGCGGCTCGCCCGCCTGGGCCACTCCATCGTCGAAGCCGCCCCGTCGGGTCTCGCCGACCCGGCCGAGTACGCCGACCGCTCGCTCCACGGCGCCGTTCTCGGCATCCGCGACTACCGCGACTGTCTCGACGACCTCGCCGCCCGGATCGGCCGCCCCGTCGGCCCCGAAGACGTCGAGCCCTTCCTCTGGGAGCTCGCCCATCTCGGCCCCGAGGAGGTCGCGCCCGCGGCCCTCGCGCATTCCGCGGAGTGGGTCTCCGCCTGGGAGCGGCGAACCCTCGCCTGGTTCGACGACTTCGACGTGCTCGTCACGCCGACCGTCTGCTGCCCCGCGCCCTTTCTCGACGACCTCGATCCCCGGGTCCACGAGCCCCTCGACCTGCTCGAGAAGATGGTCCCCCACATGGCGTTCACCGAGATCTGGAACGCGACGGGCCAGCCCGCGCTCTCGCTCCCC
>JBIPOQ010000137.1:0-8407 GCA_044379055.1 Myxococcota bacterium | reverse complement strand
GAAGGCGTCGACAGGAATCGCCGGATCGCGAGAAGGATCGAGAGACGAGCGGGACGAGCCGGAAGGGCGCGGGAAGCGCCGCGAGAAAGATCCGGAAGACGGCCGGAGCAGAGCCGGAGCAGACCCGGGAAAAAGACGGAACGACGGTCGCTGAGGCCGGTCGGTCCGAGACCTTCACACGTCGCGATGCGTCGCGACAGGAGAGCACGATGCGAACCCTGGATTTCGTCGAGAAGCAGAACCTGCGCCGGGACCTCCCGCCCTTCAAGGTCGGGGACACCGTCGTCGTCCACGCGAAGGTCCGCGAAGGCGACAAGGAGCGCATCCAGGTGTTCCAGGGGCTCGTGACTCGTCGCCGCGGCAACGGCGTGGGCGAGACCTTCACCGTGCGGAAGGTCTCGAGCGGCGTCGGCGTCGAGCGCATCTTCCCGGTCCAGTCGCCGATGGTGACGAAGCTCGAGATCAAGTCGCGCGGCTACGTGCGCCGGTCGCGGCTCTACTACCTGCGCGATCTCTCGGGCAAGAAGGCCCGGCTGCACAGCAAGGTGCGTGATCTCTCCGGCCTGATCTCCGAGGAGGAGGGCGAGGCGATCGCGAACGCGAGCGGCCTCGACGAGGCGGCGCCGATGGTCGAGGAGACCGCGGCCGAGTCGCACGCCAAGGAGACGGCGGACGGCGATCTGAAGGGCAAGGCGCGCAAGAAGGCGAAGGCCGAGGAGAAGGCCAAGCGCATGGTCGTCCTCGAGGCCGAGGCGAAGGCCCGCGCCGAGAAGAAGGCGCGCGAGGAGGCCGAAGCGGCCAAGGCCGCCGAGGCCGCGAAGGCCGCCGAGACGCCGGCCGAGTAGCGGCGAGCCCTCGTCGGAGCGCGTTTCAGAACGCGGACTCCCAATGTTCGATCGACCAGCGCGCCGGCTCCGGCGCGCTGGTTTCGTTTTCGGGCCTCGATCCGGGCGTGTCCGAGGGCCTCGGCTTCGCGCCCATCGCGTCCCTCCCGGCGTCGAGCAGGACGCAGGTCACGACGTCGAGGCGGTGTCGTCGGGCGCCCTGCGCCTGCGGCGGATGGCTCGCGAGCCAGGCCTGCGCGCCGTGGCGCAGTCGGCGTTGCTTGCGCGGGTCGACCGCCTCGGCCGCGCGGCCGTGGTCCGTCCCCCGCCGCGTCTTGACCTCGACGAACACGAGCAGCGGCCCGCGCCGCGCGATGAGATCGAGCTCGACCCGATCGGCGCGGACGTTGCGCGCGACGATGCGATAACCTCGCTCGACGAGATACCGAGCGGCGGCGTCTTCGCCGAGGCGACCGAGGCTCGGGCGTCGCTCCTCCTGGGATCGGCGTCGGGATCGGGTCACGGCGTTCGAGGGCCTCGCCCGCGTCCGGGACGGATCGCGGGAGCGCTCGGGGTGGGACGGCCAGGATAGGGATGGGCACGCTCCACATCGTCGCGACACCGATCGGCAACCTCGAGGACGTGACCTTTCGGGCACTCCGGGTCCTGCGCGAGGCGGACTGGGTGCTCGCCGAGGACACGCGCCGGACCCGCATCCTGCTCGACCATTTCGAGATCGCGAAGACCCCGACCTCGCTCCACGCCCACAACGAATCCGCCCGCATCGATCAGGTCCTCGCGGCCCTCGACGAAGCGCGCTCCGTCGCCCTCGTCTCGGACGCCGGGACTCCGCTCGTCTCCGATCCCGGGGCACGCCTGGTCGCCGCCGTCGCCGCGGCCGGCCACCGCGTCGAGGCCGTGCCGGGGGCATCGGCCCTGCTGTCGGCGCTCTGCGTCGCCGGTCTCGACACGAGCGCGGTGCTCTTCCTCGGCTTCCTGCCCCGCAAGCGCGGCGAGCAGACGCGGCTGCTCGAGCGCCAGAGGGGCCGGCGGGAGACGATCGTGCTCTTCGAGTCGCCGCATCGCGTCGCCGCGACCTTCGCCGAGCTCGCCCGGGTCCTCGGCGATCGCCCCGCCTGCCTCGCGCGCGAGCTCACGAAGCGACACGAAGAGGTCCTGCGCGGCTCGCTCGTCGAGCTCGCCGCGCGCTGTGAGGCGGAGCCGCCGCGGGGCGAGTGCACGCTCGTCGTGGCCGGGGCGGGGGAGGGCGAGTCGGTCGAAGTCGGCGAGGGCGGAGAGGCGCCCACCGAGGCCGAGATCGACGCGCAGATCGGCGCCGGCCTCGCGCGTGGGGAGTCGGTCCGGGACCTCGCATCGGCGCTCGCGGCGACGACCGGACGGCCGCGCCGGGCACTCTACGCGCGAGCGCTAGCGCTGCGAGCCAGCGCTGGGGCGAGCTTTCCTCCCGAGCCCGAGCCCGAGCCCGAGCCCGAGCCCGAGCCCGAGCCCAAGCCCGGCGCCGACGCCGCCATCGAATCGGCCCGCGACGGCATCGGCCGCGGCGGGCGCCGATGAGCTCCGTCGTCCGGAGCCTGGGCCGGCTCGGTCGGCTTTCGCGTGAGCTCCCCACCGTGCTCCGCACGGTCCGCCGGCTCCGTCTGCGCCAGCTCGCCGCCCAGATCCACCACGCGCTCTTCGGTGTCGCCGGTCCGCGCTCGATCCCGAACGAGACCCCGCGCTGGGCGATCGCGGCGCCGCATACGCCTTATCTTCCGCCCGCCGCCCACGTGCGCGCGCTCGGCGCGGGTCGCTTCGAGGTCCTCGCGACGGCCTTCGAGGCGCCGCGCGGTGCGGCCTGGTCGACGAGCCCCCACGGTCCGCTCTTCGCCTATCACCTCCATCAGCACGAATACCTGCGCTGCAGCGGCCCTTCGCCCGAGGAGCGATCGACGCTTCTCGCGGACTGGATCCGCAGCCACCGCGCCGGCATCGGCTGGGACCCGCATCCGACGGGTCTTCGCCTGCTCGCCTGGGGCAAGCTCGCGACGACGCCGGGAAGCCTCGCCCTCGCCCCGGCCGCCGAGGCGGTCCTGCTGCGCTCCTTCGCCGACCAGGCGGAGACGCTGTCGCACCACCTCGAGCACCGCCTCCAGGCGAACCACCTGCTCTCGAACCTCCTCTGTGTCGTCTTTGCCGGTCTGCTCGTCGACTCGCCTTCGAGTGCGGCCTGGCGCGGGCGGACCGGTCTGCTCGTCGACGAGCTCGCGAGCCAGATCCGCCCCGACGGCGGCCACGAGGAGCGCAGCCCGATGTACCACGCGCTGCTGCTCGAGAACGTGCTCGACCTGCTGAACCTCTGCCGGGCCGCGCCCGATCGCGCGCCGGCCGGTCTCGTCGACGCCCTCGTCGACGCCGCGACGCGGATGCTCGACGCGCTCGCGAGTCTCTCGCACGCGGATGGACGGATCGCGCTCTTCGCCGATTCCGCCTTCGGCATCGCCGCCGAGCCCGCCGCCCTGACCGACTATGCGCGGCGTCTGGGCCTTCCGGTCGACGAAGCGCCCCGCGGCTCGGTCTGCCTGCCGCAGACGGGATACGTCCGGCTCGTCGCCGGGGATTGGCTCCTGATCGCCTCGGTCGCGCCCCCGTCGCCGCCCCATCAGCCGGGCCACGCCCACTGCGATGCCCTCGCCTTCGAGCTCTCGGTCGACGGACTCCGCGTCGTCGCCGATACCGGCGTCTTCGAATACGTCGTCGGCCCGCGCCGTCGGACCGCGCGCACGACCGCGAGCCACGCCACGTTGCAGGTCGACGGCGAGGAGCAGGCCGAGATCTGGTCCGCCCACCGCGTCGGTGGCCGACCCGAAGTCGAGCTGACGGCCTTCAGCGAAGCAGGCGAGGCGGAGGCGACCTGCCGCGGCTGGTCCCGCCCCCGGACGCTCCATCGTCGGCAGTTCCGCGTCGCCGAAGACGGTGTCGAGCTCGAAGACTGGATCGACGGTCCCGCGCGAGAGATCACGGCGCGCTTGCCGATCGGTCCGGGCTTCACGGTCGAGCTCCAGGCCGAGCCGACGGCGCGAGCCGTCTGCCGCTCGCTCGAGCGACCGCAGCTCGGGATCGAGGTCGAGCTCCCCGCTGAATTCGCATGGCGCCTCGAGCGAGCAGACTACTTCCCGAGCTTCGGGCGCGCGCTCGAACGACCGGTCCTCGTCGGCGTCGCGCCCGCCTGCTCCGCCGCGCGGACGCGCTTTCGACGGATCCGCTCGGCGCCGGCGCCGTAGCCGGAGTCGAGCTGTCAGGCGTCTCGCCCGCCGGGGCCTCGGTCGGGGCCGGCCGCGAGGAGCGCTTCGAAGCCCGCCTCGTCGAGGATCTCGACCCCGAGCTCCGCGGCCTTCTTCAGCTTGCTGCCCGGATCGCTGCCGGCGAGCACGTAGCTCGTCTTGCGCGAGACCGAGCCGCTCGTCTTCCCGCCGGCGGCCTTGATCCGCTGCTCGAAATCCTCGCGCGGGCGACTCAACGTGCCGGTGAGGACGAAGGTCTGGCCGGCCAGGCGATCGCTCGTCTCGCCGGTCGCCTCTTCGCGGGCGGCCGGGGCCTCGATCCGGAGGCCCCGTTCGACGAAGCGCGCGATCTCTTCGCGATTGTGGGGATCGGCGAGGAAGCTGCCGACGCTGCTCGCGATCGTGCCGCCGATGCCTTCGATCGCAGCGATCTCGTCGTTCGTCGCTTCGAGCAGGCGGTCCATCGATTCGAAATGGGAGGCGAGCCGCTCGGCGACGGTCTCGCCGACATGGCGGATGCCGAGGGCGATCAGGAAGCGGGTGAGCGTCGTGGTCCGCGCGCGCTCGATCGCCGCGATCAGGTTGGCGGCGGATTTCTCGCCCATGCGCGGAAGATTCGCGAGGTCCTCGACGCGCAGGGCGAAGACGTCCGAGAGGCGTTCGACGAGCCCCGCCTCGACCATCTGGTCGACGAGCTTCTCGCCGAGTCCGTCGACGTCGAGGGCGCCGCGGCTCGCGAGGTGGCGGAGGTTGTTCTTCAGCTGCGCCGGACAGTCGACGTTGGCGCAGCGCGTCACCGACTCGCCCTCGAGGCGGACCGTGCGAGCCTCGCAGACCGGGCAGCGCTCCGGGAGCTTCGTCCGCACCAGACGGAGCCCCTCGGCCAGCGCCTCGAGCCGGCGATCGAGACGGACCCGCACGACCTGGGGGATCACATCCCCCGCGCGCTGGATCACGATCCGATCTCCGATGCGGATGTCCTTGCGGTCGAGCTCGTCCTGGTTGTGGAGCGACGCGTTCGAGACGGTGACGCCGCCGACGCGCACCGGCCGCAGCCGCGCGACCGGCGTCAACGCGCCCGTGCGGCCGACCTGGTATTCGATGTCCTGGAGGACGGTCTCCGCCTGCTCGGGCGGGAACTTGAAGGCGATCGCCCAGCGCGGCGCACGGGCGACGGTGCCGAGCTGCGCCTGCGCGGCGAGACGGTCGACCTTGAAGACGGTGCCATCGATCTCGATCGGGAGGCGGCCGCGCTCGCCGAGCAGGCGCTCGTGGAAGGCGATGGCTTCGCTCGCCCCCCGAGCCCGCCCGGTTTCGGGGCTGACGACGAAGCCCCAGTCGCGCAGCCGATCGAGGACCTCGGACTGGCGCGCGATCGTTTCGGGCCGTCCCTCGGCCAGGGCGTACGCGCGGAACTCGAGGGAGGCGAGGCGCTCGAGATCGACGTCGTGGATCTGGCGCAGGCTTCCGGCCGCCGCGTTGCGCGGGTTCTCGAAGGGTCGGAGGCCCGCTCGGGTCCGCTTCTCGTTGAGTCGCTCGAAGCCGGCGAGGGGCAGGACGATCTCGCCTCGGACGGAGGCGATCTTCGGCGGACGATCCGTCGCGAGGCGCTCCGGGATCGAGCCGACCCGGCGCAGGTTGACCGTCACGTCCTCGCCGGTCTGGCCGTCGCCGCGGGTCAGGCCCTGGACGAAGCGGCCCGACTCGTAGATCAGCTCGATGCCCGAGCCGTCGAGCTTCGGCTCGGCGACGTATTCGACCTCGTCGCCGTCGTCGAGGAGCTTGCGAACCCGTGCATCGAAGGCCCGCATCTCGTCGGCGTTCATCGCGTTGTCGAGGGAGAGCATCGGCGAGCGGTGGGCGGCGGTGGCGAAGCCTTCGGCGGGCTCGGCGCCGATGCGCTGGGTCGGCGAGTCGGGCAGGACGAGGTCGGGATGCTCCGCTTCGAGCCGCTCGAGCTCGCGGCGCAGGAGGTCGTATGCGTGATCCGGGATTTCCGGCGCGTCCTGCTGGTAGTAGAGCGCGTCGTGGCGGCGCAGCTCGTCGGACAGCGCCGCGATGCGGCGGCGTGTCGTCTCGCGGTCGGCGTCGGGCGCCTCGGAAGGAGAGGGGCGGCGGGCCACGGCGGTCGGGCGTCTCCTGCGCGTTCGGTTCCGCTCGGGTGCGTGTCGGTCCCGCTCGCGGCTTCGCGATGCACCGCACGGGCTGGTTGGGAATCCCGTCAAGGGCCTTCCACCCTGCGCCGAAGAACCTTCGAGCGGACCGACGGACCGGGGAGTGGCCCACGATACCACGCCCGGCCCCGAATTCCGGTCCGCGGAGACCCACACGGAAATGGCCCGTCCCGTCCAAAGCCTTGGCGCCCAGCCTGACCACGCGGATTCGCCTGCGTCCGATGCGGAGGTCCGGCACGAGCTCGACGGGGCCCTGAAGCGCATCGCCGAGCTCGAAGCGGATCTTGCCCGCCAGGCTCGCATCCGCACCGAGCTGGTCCACCTCGTGAGCCACGAGCTCCGCACGCCGATCACCGTCATCTCCGGCTTCGGGCGCCTGCTCCAGAGCGACGCACGCGGGACCCTGAACGAGCATCAACGCCATTTCGTCGCAGAGAGCCTGAAGGCCTGCCGGCGCCTGGACCGCTTCGTCGGCGACCTGATGGAGGCGGGCGTCGCCGGCGGGACGCCGCTCGCGATCGAGCGCGTCGAGGCGGACCTCGACCAGACGATCCGGGCCCAGCTCGAGTCCCTCGCCCCGCTGCTCGACGAGCGCGGAATGACGATCGAGCTCGACCTCGCGCCGTCGCTGCCCCGCTTCGCCTTCGATCCGCGGCGGATCGAGCAGGTGATCACCAACCTGATGACGAATGCCATCCGCTACGGCCGGCCGAAGGGCGTCGTCCGGATCGCGACCGCGGTCGTGGCCCGCGCCGAGGGCGGTGCCGACGTGGCCGTCTCGGTCGAGGACGACGGCTGCGGCATTCCCGTGGACGATCGCGAGCGCCTGTTCGCGCCCTACGTGCGCGGCGAGGGTCGGACGAAGGGCGGCGGGCTCGGCATCGGCCTCGCGATCTGCCGGCGCATCGTCGAGTCCCACGGCGGCCGGATCGGCGTCGGCGAGGGCGACCTCGGCGGCGCGCGATTCCTCTTCTCCCTACCGCTCGCGCCCGGCCCGGGCGGGGAGTCCTGACATGAACTCCTCGATCCGTCGTTCGCCCGCCGCGGGCGGCTCCGCCGAAGACGAGCGCATCCGCCTGCCGCGGGTGCTCGTCGTCGACGACGCCGACGGCATGCGCGCCTATCTCGCGAGCGCCTTCGAAGCCCGGGGATTCGACGTGGACACCTGCGAAGACGGCCGCCGCGCCCTCTCGCTGCTCGAGAGCGGTGCCGACCCGGATCTCGTCCTGTTGGACGTGATGATGCCGGGAGACGACGGCCTCGCGACGCTCGCGGCGATCCGCGAGCGCTGGCCGACCCTGCCGGTCGTGATGATGTCCGTCATCGGACGCGCCTGTACGATCGTGCAGGCGATGCAGGCCGGCGCCGCCGACTACCTGACGAAGCCCTTCGAGGAGGTCGAGCTCGATGCGGCGCTCGACCGGATCGGGCTCCACAGCAGCCGCGCCGCGCGCCGGGCGAGCTTCGAGCGGGTTCCGCGCGGTGCCGCCGGGCAGACCGTCTGGGTCAGTCCCGCGATGCGCGAGATCCGCGGCGTGATCGAGCGGATCGGCGAGACCGACGTCACCGTCCTGATCCAGGGCGAGAGCGGCGTCGGCAAGGAGATCGTCTCCCGCGAGATCCACGCGGTCTCGAGCCGCCGCAGCGGCCCCTTCGTCAAGGTGAATTGTGCGGCGCTCCCGAACGACCTGCTCGAGAGCGAGCTCTTCGGCTACGAGAAGGGCGCCTTCACCGGCGCCGGCGGTCGCAAGCAGGGCAAGTTCGAGCTCGCCGACAAGGGTACGATCTTCCTCGACGAGATCGGCGAGATGGGCGCCCCGCTCCAGGCGAAGCTCCTGCAGGTCCTGCAGGACTCGGAGTTCACGCGTCTCGGCGGCAATCGCGAGGTCAAGGTCGACGTCCGGATCGTCTGCGCGACCAATCGCTCGCTCGTCGAGATGGTCTCGCGCGGCCGCTTCCGGGAGGACCTCTACTTCCGCTTGAACGTCGTCGCGATCGACATCCCGCCGTTGCGCGAGCGACGCGAGGAGATCCCGCTGCTCGTCGAGACGTTCCTCGGGCGCTATTCGGCGGCCTATGGTCGTCCCCTGCGCGGCCTCTCCCAGCGGCTCATCGAGGCGATGAAGCA
>JBIPOQ010000136.1:0-8410 GCA_044379055.1 Myxococcota bacterium | reverse complement strand
TCGCAGGCATGTTGCGGCCCCAGGCCCGACAGATCCGCCAGGAACGCCGCGAGCGCGCGCTAGCCCACGCGGAGGCCCTGCCCGAGAAGCTCGTCGTTCCGCTGCTGCTCGGCTTCCTGCCGGGACTGCTCGTCTGGACGCTCGGGCCGGCCTTCTTCCAGCTCTTCGAGATGCTCGACGCAGCATTGGGTTAGGCGCATCGCGCCGGACTGCGTTCCGGGGCAGGATTGGCCGGCGATCGGAGCATCGACTGGAGAACCCCGGGCCGCCGACCCGCAGCGTTGCGAATGAAGGCGATTGCACGAAGAAGAGGAAAGCGACGAGTCATGACGAGTCCGATCGACGCAGAAGACGAGCGACTGCCGGTGACCGTTCTGTCGGGATTCCTCGGCGCGGGCAAGACGACGCTCCTCAACCGCATCCTCCACAACCGCGAGGGCCGGCGGGTCGCGGTCATCGTGAACGACATGAGCGAGGTCAACATCGACGCAGCGCTCGTCGCGAAGGGCGGTGCGGCGCTCTCCCGGACGGAAGAGAAGCTCGTCGAGATGTCGAATGGGTGCATCTGCTGCACGCTGCGGGACGATCTGCTCGAAGAGGTGGCGCGGCTCGCCCGGGAGAAGCGATTCGACTACCTGCTGATCGAGTCGACGGGGATCTCCGAGCCGATCCCGGTGGCCCAGACGTTTACGTTCGAGGACGAGCAGGGCGCGAGCCTCGCCGCGCTCTGCCGACTCGACACGATGGTGACGGTCGTCGACGCGGCGAACTTCCTGAGCGAGTACCAGCGCGCGGACTCCCTGCTCGAGCGGGGCGAGGCGCTCGGCGAAGACGACGACCGCACGGTCACGGATCTGCTCGTCGATCAGGTCGAGTTCGCGGACGTGATCGTGCTCAACAAGATCGATCGGGTCGACGAAGCGACGCGGGCTCGGGTGGAGGCGGTCCTGCGCGCCCTCAATCCCGGAGCCCGGATCCTGCCCGTCGAACGCAGCCGCGTTCCCCTCGATGCCGTCCTCGACACCGGTCTGTTCGACTACGAGCAGGCCGCCGCCTCCGCGGGCTGGATCCGCGAGCTCGAAGGCGAGCACGTCCCCGAGACCGACGCCTACGGCATCTCGAGCTTCGTCTACCGGGAGCCCCGCCCCTTCGACGCCGAGAAGCTCTGGGCCTTTCTCCAGGACGATTCGAGCTGGAAGGGCATCCTGCGCTCGAAGGGCTTCTTCTGGGTCGCCGCGAATTCGCGGATTGCCTACGAGTGGAGCCAGGCGGGCGGGACGAGCGAGATGCAACCGGCCGGGATCTGGTGGGCTGCGGTGCCGCGCTCGGATTGGGACGCCGCATCGGGTGACCTCCCCGACGACGAAGCCGATTGGCATCCCCGCTTCGGCGATCGAAGCCAGGAGATCGTCTTCATCGGGCAGGATCTCGAGCCCGATCTCGTCCGTGCGCGCCTCGAGGCCTGCCTGCTCGACGAGCGATTGCTCGCGCAAGAGATCGAAACCTGGTCGGCGATGAGGAATCCGTTCTCGGAAGAGCTCTGTCACGGCGCGCACGAGCACGAGCCGGAAGAGGCGCGCGTCGAGCGCCCGATCTGACGACCAGCGCCCGACGCGCGCGCATCGAGCTGTGCGAGCCGGCTCGATCAGGCCTGGCTTCGTCGCGACGCCGCCAGGGCCATCAGGCCGAGTCCCAGCAACAGGCCCGTCGCCGACGGATCCGAGGCTGATGACGAAGGGCTCGGCCGTGCCGAGCGGGCGGCCCAGGGCCAGATCGATCGCATCCCCGACGGCTGAGCTCGAACCGATGGGGCTCGCCGCGCCGGTCGAAAGGTCGAGGGAACGGAGCTGTTGGGTCTCGCTCTGCCCGGCGAAGGGCAACAGGAAGCCGCCTCCGTCGCCCGTGATGTCGAAGCCGGTCGAGCTCAGGCCGTTGCTCGCCCCGATCGGCGTTCGCACGCCCGTCGACGGGTCGATCTGCGAGAGCTGTCCGCCGCTGAACCCGAAGAGGGTCGACGAGCCGAGATCGGCGAGGCGAGAAGAAGGGTGGTCGCTGCGGAGGCGAGGATCGCTCCCGGGCGGGCTCGCGTCGATCGTGTGTTCTGCGATGCCTGTGTCTCGACCTTCATGATGGGCTCCTCTTTCGAATTCGGGTGCTGCTGCGATCTGTCGACGACGATCGTCCTGCGAGCACGATGTACCGGTCGGTGTCGCAGCGTTCCCGAAGCATCGATTCGAGGCGTTCGCGCTTCTTCGGTCCAGGGAAAGGAACCCGAAGCCCGGCATCGGCGATCAGCGGCCGCCCGCCTCGCGACGCAGATCGTGGGCCAGGAACGGGCAATGCCGGAGCGGGCCGCGCAGGATCGGCTGCGCGCGGCGCTCGAGCGTTCGTGGATCCGGCAGGGGGAAGCGATCGAGAAGTCGCGCAGCGACCCATTTCGCCTGCTGCTCGGCCATCGGCCAGATGCTGCAGAAGACACGCATCACGCCGATGACGAAGAGTCTCGGATGCCGCGGATGAAGGATGCCTCGATAGAGGCGCAGATCCGTCGCGTCGTCGACGCCGAGCACTTCCCGCGACAGATAGGGCAGCGAGAAGCGGTATCCGGTCGCGAAGAGAATGGCGTCGAGCGTCTCGATCGAGCCGTCGGAGAACTCGACGCGCCGGCCTCGGAGCGCGCGGACGCCGGGCTTCGCCCCGATCTTCCCCTCGCCGAGGAGCCCGAGGATCTCGTCGTTCACGACTGCGCGCTTCTCGAAGGGATCGCGCGGCGCCGGCGGCAGACCGACCGACTCGGGCGTCGGGAGGCCGCTCGTCATGCCGCGGAGGGCGCGTGTGAAGATCTGCCGGAAGAGGGCATCTCGCAGGCCGGTCGGCAACAGACGGAAGAGTCCCGGGATCGGTTCGTCGGGATGAGGCGGCGCGGGTCGGTCGGCGGGCAGTCGCGGAAAGATGAAGTTGCCCGAGCGCGCGGAAAGCAGGACGTGGGCGGTCTTCGAGAGCTCCACCGCGATCTCGCAGCCGCTGTTGCCGAGGCCGACGACGAGGACGCGCTTGCCCCGCAGATCGAGAGGAGACGTCGGGTCACGATAGTCCTTGGAATGCAGCGTCGGTCCGTCGAAGATGCCCGGGAGCTCGGGTCGAACGGGATCCCAGAGATTGCCCGTCGCCGCGACGACGGCGTCGAATCGCTCGGAGGGGCGCCCCGAAGCGGTCACGACGAAGCCGCCGTCGGGCTCGGGCACGACCCGCTCGACGCGAGCCTCGAGAGCGATCTGGTCGAGCAGTCCGAACTGCCGCGCATAACTCTCGAGCCAGGCCGTCATCCGGACGTGGCTCGGATATTCGGGGAATTCGTCGGGAAAGGCGAAGTCGCTGAATCGGCTCATGGCTCGATTCGTATTCGTGCGGAGGGAGCGATAGGCGGCGGAGGTTCCACTCGGGTTGTCGAGAATCCACTGCCCGCCGATCCGCGGCCCGGCCTCGAAGGCTCGCGCGTCGAGCCCTGCTTCTCGGAGCGTCTTGAGGGCCGTGAGGCCACTGGGGCCCGCACCGACGACCGCGACCTTCATGCTCGCCCCCTCCGCAGACGCCGACCCGTCAGGACGGAGCGAGCGTCGCAACCTCCGAGGATCGCACGTCGCCCGCTGGGTGGGGGCAGCCGGGATGGGGAGGGGGCAAGAAGTAAAGGAAGGAGGCGATCGAGGCAGAGTAGAGAGGAGGGGACGAATCATCTGGTCGGGGCGACTGGATTCGAACCAGCGACCTCTTCGTCCCGAACGAAGCGCGCTACCAGACTGCGCCACGCCCCGACCGAGCGGCGGAGTATGACGCCTCGGGAGGGTGGACTCAAGTCGAATTCGCGCCGTCTTCGTCCCGGATCGTGCCACCCCGGGGACCCAAGCTTCGAAGGTCGTCGGTTCGGACGGTCGGAACCTCCCGATCCGGGTCCCAAAAGGAGGAAAGATGACTGGAATCGCTCGCCTCACGCGTCGCCTGCTCCTGCCCTGCGCGCTCGTCCTCCCGCTGGTCCTGGCGGCCTGCTCGCCGGCCGCGGAGGAGGCCCCGAAGTCGTCCCTCGAGCTCGGGGAGATCGAGGGGGCGTCCGGGGACTTGCCGGGGGCGCCGTCGGTCGCCCCCTCGACTGGGGAGCAGGCCCTGGCGCCGGCATCGCCGCTCGCGGCCCCGGTCCCGGTCCCGGCGTCTGCGCAGGAGACCGTCGCTTCGCGGCGCGACGTCCGAGTCAATGGCGCACGAATCACGGACGCGCAGCTCGCGATGCTCGAGCGGGACCACGCTCTCGAGATCGTCGACGGGGCGTACTGGTACGACGCGCAGAGCGGTGCGGCGGGACCGATCGGGGGGCCGACGGCGACCTTCATCCGGTCGGGTCTCGCCCTCGGCGGTCCGCTCGCGGTCGATGCCTCCGGCGGGCGAACGGGGGTCCTCGTGAATGGACGCGAGCTGCCCGAGGCGGAGCTCGCGGCGCTGCTGCCGCTGGTCGGCCCGCTCGAGCCGGGACGTTATTTCGTCGACGGAGCGGGCAATGCGGGGCGGGAAGGCGAGCCGCCGACGGTGAACCTGCTCGTCCTGGCGAGCCAGGCGAGCGCTTCGGGCGGCGGCGACGGTTGGTATGCCCAGGGCATCGAAGCCGGCGGCAACGAATCCGGCGGCTCGGGCTACGTCATGGGTCGGGACGGGTCGGGCGAAGTCTGGAGCGTGTCGTACTGAGCGTGGCCGGCATCGACTAACGTCCTTCGAGCCATCGGCGAGCGGCATCGAGGCGGCGCTCGAGCTGGGCGATCGTCGCCTCGGTGATGCGCGCGATCCCGATCCGGCGGTTCAGCTCGGCGTTGATCTCGGCGTGGCTGCGGCGGGTGCGATGGGCGAGGCTCGCGACGATCGCGCTGTTCTGCTCGCGGAGCTTGCGTTTGCGGGTGCGCGGCGAGTCGACGGGGCCCGTCGCGGGCTCGGGCTCCGGCGTCGGCACGGGCTCGGCGAAGACCTGGGCGGTCAGCTCGAAGGGCACCGACGGAGCGCGTCGCTCTTCGGGGGGCGCATCCTCGTCGACGAGGCCGGGGATGCCTTCGTGGGCGGCGTCCTCTTCCACGGGCTCGAGCGCGAGCGGACGGCCGGAGGCGTCGAGCGGGATCGCCGAGATCGCGGAGAAGAGCGAGATCTGCTCCGCGCCGTCCGCGTCGAGCTCCCGCTCGAGCGGATCGCCGTCGCGTTCCATGGGATCGTCGATTCCGCGATCGGGCTTGCGCAGGCTGTGGCGACGCTGCTCGGCGATGCCCGACGCGAAGAGTCGCAGGCGCGGGTCGTCGGGGATGAACATGTAGGCGCGGTGGGCGCGGACGGACTCGCTCGACCGGACGAGACGACCGACGGCCTGCCGGAAGAAGAGGTCCGTCAGCGTGTTCGTCGCGTAGACGCCGACGGCGAGCCGCGGGATGTCGACGCCCTCCGACACCATGCGCACGGCGACGATCCAGGGATCGTCGCCCTCGGCGAAGGTCGCGATCTTGCGCGAGGCGCCGGGGTCGTCGGAGGTCGCGAGCGTCGCTCGGACGCCGAGGCGTTCCTTCAGGATCTTCGCGATGCCTTTGGCATGGGCCTGGTCCATCGCGATGACGAGACCGGCCGCCCGCGGATCGCTGCGGCGCAGATGCACGACCTGCCGATGGGCCTTCGCGAGCACCGCCGGCAGCCATTCGCCCTCGATGTCGAGCGCCGTCCGAAGCCGCTGGCCGGCGAGGTCGCGGGTCAGCGCGTCCTCGAAGCCCGCGCGCCAGGTCTCGCCGTCGGGCGAGGTCCACTCCATCTGGCCGGCGATGCGCGGAAAATAGACCGGACGCACGACCCGCCGATCGCGCAGCGCCTCGCCGTAGCCGTACTCGTAGTCGGCCTCGGCCTCTTCTCCGACGTAGCGGACGAAGGGGATCGAGCTCTGATCCGAGCGGAAGGGCGTGCCCGAGAGGCAGAGCCGCACCGGCGCCGGCTCGAAGGCGCGCCGTACCCCATCGCCCCAGGAGCGCGCGTCCGCCGCGTGATGGACCTCGTCGAGGATCACGAACGAATGGGTCACCCTTCGCCGCAGCGCGTCGGGATTCGCGGCGACCTGTTGATACGTCACGACGATGCCGTGCACGTCCGAGGGCAGGGCGCCATCCGCCGCGGACCAGTCGGGGTCGAGGTGGATGTCGAAGCGCTCGGCCGCCGCCGCCCACTGGAGCTTCAAGTGCTGGGTCGGCACGACGACGACGCAGCGCCGCACCTGCCGCGCGACGAGCGCGCGCCGGACCGCCGCGAGGGCGAAGGTCGTCTTGCCGGCGCCCGGCGTCGCGACCGCGAGGAAATCCGGGCGCACGCGCGCCTCGAACTTCGCGAGCGCTTCCTTCTGCCAGGCGCGAAAGCGCAGCGTCGCCGCCAAGACTCAGGCAACCTCGCAGGGCATCGGGACTCGCCAACTCGCAAGCCGTGATCGCGCTCGGGGGGAAGCCGCGATCGTCGTTCGGGGCGGCGGATGCTAGCGGCAGATCGCCCGCTTCGCCCCGTCGCCCGGGGTCGAGAGGATCGATCCCGCATCCGGTACGATCCGGCCGCACGGCGCCGCGACGAGCCCGCTTCGCGGATCGGCCTGCCTCTTCAGCTCGCAGCGACGGACGGAGAACCCATGCCCCTCGGACCGATGGACGACTTCCTGGCCCACCAGACCCCCGAGACCTTCGATCACGTCTATACCGGCGACCGCGCCTTCTACGACCGCTACTACTTCAACTGTCATTCGTGCAGCGACGAGATCTTCCTGATCACCGGCATGGGCCAGTATCCGAACCTCGGGGTCCTCGACGCCTTCGTCACGATCTCGATCGGCGAAAAGCACTACTGCGTGCGCGCCTCCCGCGAGCTCGGCCACGATCGCCTCGACACCTCCGTCGGTCCCTTCTCGGTCGAGGTCGTGAAGGGCCTCGAGACCCTGCGTGTCGTCTGTGCGCCGAACGAGTGGAACGTCGATTTCGACCTGACCTGGAACGGCTTCGTGCCGGCGCTCGAAGAGCCCGTGACCTACCGCCGCGTCGGCAATCGGCTGACCGAGCATACGACCCGCTTCGCCCAGGTCGGTACCTGGACCGGCCGGATCCGCGTCGACGGTCGCACCTTCGACGTCACGCCCGATCGCTGGAAGGGCGCCCGCGATCATTCCTGGGGCGTGCGGCCGAACACGGGCGAGCCGGAGCCGCCGGGCATCCTCGCGAAGTACCGCCCCGCCGGCGAGTTCGGGCATTTCCACAACTGGATCCCGATGCAGTTCGACGACTTCATGATCAAGGTCTATTTCGACGAGGACGCGAACGGCAACCGCCACATGGAGGAGGCGGTCCGCGTGCCGAAGCTCGGCTCGGACGAGCCGATCATCCACCTCGGCAGCCCGAAGCACGAGATCCGCTTCAAGTCCGGGACCCGCGAGATCGCGCAGACGCGCCTGTCCTTCGCGCACACCGACCTCACGGTCGTCGGCACGCCCCTTCGCACCAACTACCTGCTCGGCGGCTCCGGCTATCGGCCCGACGGCCGCTGGGGCCTCGGCCACTACCAGGGCCCGCTCAAGGTCGAGGGCCTCGTCTGGGATCTGCGCGATCCGAAGCGGAAGGCCGAGATCCAGGGACTCAACGAGATGCTCTGTCGCTGGCAGCTCTCGACCGGGGAGATCGGCTACGGCATGCACGAGAACGCCTGCTTCGGCGTCTATCGCCCGTACGGCTTCCTCTCCATGGACGCCGTCGCGCCCTGATCGCGGGGGGCACCCTTCTCCCGCGCCGAAAGGACCCCGGGGATGCTCGAGGCGCTGCTCGCTTCCACCGCCATCGTCGCGTTCGCCGAGATCGGCGACAAGACGATGCTGCTCGCCCTGGTGCTCACGGCGCGGCTGCGGGCGCCCGGTCCGATCCTCGCCGGGATCTTCGTGGCGACGCTCGCCAATCACGCGCTGGCGGCGCTCGTCGGGCGACAGGTGGCCGGGCTCGTCGACGCGACCTGGTTTCGCGTCGTGGTTGCCCTGGGATTCGTCGCGATGGCGGCGTGGACGCTCGTTCCGGATCGGCTCGAGGAGGACGAGACGGCCTTCCGTCCGCGAGAGAGCGCCTTCCTGACGACGCTCTTCGCGTTCTTCGTCGTCGAGATGGGCGACAAGACGCAGATCGCGACGGTGGCGCTCGGCGCGCAGTACCAGAGCGTCTGGACCGTCGCGGCCGGGACGACGCTCGGCATGATGATCGCCAATACGCCGGCGGTGCTGCTCGGCGAGGCGCTCGTCGAGCGCGTCTCGCTCGCAGCGACGCGCACGGCGGCCGCGCTGCTCTTCCTGGCGCTCGGCCTCTGGCAGCTCGCTGCGGTGGCCGGCCTGGTC
>JBIPOQ010000135.1:0-8483 GCA_044379055.1 Myxococcota bacterium | reverse complement strand
CTCGGCTTCCTCGAAGCGGCGCGGACCGAGGTCTCTGCGTCGATCGGCGTCGAGCCCCTCGAGCCCCTCGGCGTCGTGCTCTACGGCCGCGCCGCCTACGTCCGCGAGCATGCCCACCGCTTCACGTTCCAGACCGTCGGATTCTTCGACGGCCGCATCCACGTCGCGTCCCCCGCCCACCCGTCGGACTCGCTGCGCGGCGTCCTCTTCCACGAGTACACCCACGCCGTCTTCCGCGAGCAGACCGGCGGCGATCGCCCCTACTGGCTCAACGAGGGGCTCGCCGAGCAGATCGAGCGCCGCTCGCGCGGCCTCGCCACCTCGACGCGCAGCGAGCGCTCGGCCCTGCGTGCCAATCTCGAGACCGGGAGCTGGATCCCGCTGCGCTCGATCGCCGACAGCTTCTCGGGGCTCGGCGATGCGCGGGCGCGGGACGCCTATCTCCAGTCCGTCGTGACGGTCGCCTGGATCGAGTCGAAGACCGACGTCGCGGCCCGGCGTCGCCTGCTCGAGCGCCTCGGCGACGGATTCTCGATCGATCAGGCGCTCTACGAGGTCATGGGCCTCGACACGGAAGGGCTCGACGCCGCCGTGCAGCGCGAGATCCAGAGCGAGTTTCCGGACTGGAAGACCTCGGCCGCGGGGATCGACCGGGGTTAGTCGGGCGGGCGCAGACGCTCGAAGCGGACGCGATCGCCGATCTGCCATCCGCTCGCCGCCGAGTAGCCGGCCGGCACCTCGAGCACCGCGTCGGCGAGCACGCGCGGCCGGATCGTCGGGCCGTTGCCCCCCGGCTCGAAGGGCACTTGTTGGAAGAGATCGACGATGCGCCCGTCGCGCAGGAAGACGATGTCGATCGCGAAGCGCATGCCCTTCATCCAGAACGTGTAGAACCCGGGGCGCGCGTACGGGAAGTACATGCCGGTGCCCCAGGCGAGGGCGTCGCGCTCGCCGAGCCCCTTCGCCTGCTCGACCTGGCCCTCCGCGATCTCGACGGCCACCGACTTGCCACGGATCTCGACGACGCCCTCGGCGTCCGGCGTGATCGGACCGGTCTCGCGGCACGCGGCCGCGAGCAGGAGGACGATGCACAGCAGCGCCGCGAACGCCGAGCGGACCGGCTTCATCCGGCCCCCGGGCTGTAGTATTCGAAGTCGACGAGATTCTCTTCCATGAACTTCCGCAGCCGGTTCACGAGCTTCGCCTCGAGCTGACGCACGCGCTCGCGCGTCACCTCGAACCGCTCCCCGAGGTCGGCCAGCGTGAGCGGCTCCTCGGCGAGGATGCGTTCGCGCAGGATCTGCAGGTCGCGTTCGTCGAGGGTCGAGGCGAAGGCCTCGATCTTCTCGAGGAAGACCCGGCGCAGCTCGCTCGCGCCGACCGAGCTCTCGGCGCTCTGTCCCGGCGAGGCCATGCGATCGCCGAAGGTCGCGCCGTCGGCCTCGTCGGCGCGCAGCGGCGCATCGAAGGACACGTCCGGGCGCGAGAGCCGCGCCTCCATGTCGGTCACGTCCTCTTCCGTGACCTCGAGGCGCTCGGCGAGCAGCTTCGGCTCGACGTCGTAGCCGAGGCGCTCGAGCTCGCGCTTCTCCTTGTTCAGGCGGAAGAAGAGCTTGCGCGAGGCGCGGGTCGTCCCGAGCCGGACGCTGCGCATGTTGTCGAGGATGTATTTCAGGATGTAGGCGCGGATCCAGTAGACGGCGTAGGAGGAGAGCTTGACGCCCTGATAGGGATCGAAGCGCTGCACCGCCTCCATCAACCCGACGTTGCCTTCCTGGACGAGGTCGAGGGTATTGGTCCAGGCGCGCCGGTATTCCATCGCGATCTTCACCACGAGCCGGAGATTGGCGACGACGAGCTGCTTCGCGGCCTCGATGTCGCCTTCCTCGACCCAGCGGACCGCCAGCGCGTGCTCCTCCTCGCGGGAGATCGGCGCATGGTGTCGCAGCTGCGACATGTAGGCGGAGAGGGCGGTCGAGTGGGTCAGGCCGGCGCTGGGCAGGACGACGTCGGCGGGCACGGGGACGGCGCGCCGGGTCGGGGGCTCGATCGGGTGCTCGACCGGATCTTCGATCGGATCCTCGATCTCGGGCTCGATCACGACGTCCTGCACCTCGGGCCTGCGGCGTTGGGGCCGGCGGGGATCGGTCTCGGGGGCCTCGTGGCGGGTTTCCATGGCTTCCGAGGAATCGCACGATAGCAGAGCAGCTCGGGGCTCCGGGCCCGGCCGAGCGGCGTCGGCGGAGCCCGTCCGGGGGCGCCCGGCGCCCGACACGGAGGCCCGAAATGGAAACCGCGCGCCGGGCAGGTCTTCCTGCCGGGCGCGCGGCTCGGAGAAGCGGGGGCTCGACTACTTCTTCAGCGAGCGGATGAACGCGATCACGTTGGCCATGTCGGCGTCGTTGAGGACGACCGGGGCCATCATGGCGTTGCCGCCGAAGGCGAGGGCGCCCTTCGAGATGACGTTCTTGAGGTCCGCGTCGGTGCCGGGCTTGCCGTCCTTGTCGGTGTCGAACTTGAAGTCGCCGACCGTGAAGTCGCGGGGCGCCGGCTGACCGGCCGCCGCGAGCGCCTTGCCCGTCGGGCCGTCGCCCTTGCCGCCCTCACCGTGGCACGACACGCAGAGCTCCGAGAACTTCGCCTTGCCCGCGGCGACGTCCGCGGCGAGGGCGGTGCTCGGGAGAGCGAACGCGGCGAGCAAGAGGGTCGAAGCGAAGATGCGGGTCATGGAGATCTCCTGTTGAGGTTCGACGAGCGCAGAACGCTCTCGGATCCACCGGACGCGCCGCGACCTGCGCGGCGAGACCGGTGGCGATACATGGGTCGGCGCGGAGCAGAGGATGGTTCCCGTTTTCCGGCCCGTCGAGGGGTGCAACCGATGGTTGCGTAAACGAGAACGCGCGCCTCAGGCCGTCTCGCTCCGGAATTCGATCGAGAACGCCCTCGGGCGGATCACGCGCTCGACCGCGTGCGTACCCACTGCGTCAGCATCCGGACGCCGACGCCGGTGCCGCCGCCGATGTGGATCGGCGACTGCGTCGACGTCATGCCCGAGCCCGCGATGTCGAGGTGGACCCACGGCGTCTTCGCGACGAACCCGCGCAGGAACGCCCCCGCCGTCGAGATGCCCGCGTCGCGGCCCGCCGAGTTCTTCCAGTCGGCGACCTTGCTGCGCATCGCCTTCTCGTGGGCGTCGTAGAGCGGCATCGGCCAGACCGTCTCGCCGGTCGCGTCCGCCGCCGCGCGCACCTCGCCGAGCAGCCCCTCGTCGTTGCCGAGGCCGGCGGTGGCCCAGGGACCGAAGGCCATCATGGCGGCGCCGGTCAGCGTCGCGATGTCGATCATCGCGCTCGGCGCATAACGACTGACGGCGTGGTGGAGGGCGTCGGCGAGCACGAGCCGTCCCTCGGCGTCGGTATTGACGATCTCGATGGTCTGGCCCGAGGCGCTCTTGATGATGTCGCTGGGCCGATAGGCCTTGGAGCTCGGCATGTTCTCCGCGGCGGCGACGATGCCGACGACCCGGATCGGGAGCTCGAGCAGCGCGATCGCGCGCATCGCCCCGATCACGGCCGCGGCCCCCGACATGTCGTGCTTCATGTCCGGCATGCCGGTCGCGGTCTTGAGCGAGAGGCCGCCGGAATCGAAGGTGATGCCCTTGCCGACGAGGGCCAGGGTCTCGGGCTTGCCGCGCCGGGTCCGGGCGCCGGCGCGGGGGCGGTGCTCGAGGACGATCAGGCGCGGCGGGTGGGCGCTGCCCTGGCCGACCGCGAGGATCGCGCCCATGCCCTGGCGGGTCATCTCGGCGACGTCGAGCACGCGGCAGGAGAGGCCGACCTCCCGGGCGATCCGCCGGGCCTCGCGGGCCAGCGAGTCGGGGAAGAGGACGTTCGGCGGCTCGTTCGAGAGGTCCCGGGCGACGACCTGGCAGCCCGCGACCTCGACCGTCTCGGCGATCCGCCGCCGGAGCGTCGCGAGCGAGCGGGGCGGGCGGACGTAGACGACGTCGAGGCGGCCGGCTTCCGGCGCCTTCTTCCTGCCGGCCTTGCCGGCGTCCTTGGCGGAGCGCGAGAGATAGCGGTCGAAGCGATAGGCCCCGAGGACCGCGCCTTCGGCGATCAGGCAGGCGGAGCGGTCCGCGGCCAGCTCGCTCGCCGGCGGTACGACCAGCGCGATGCGGTCGGTGCTCGAGCGCTTGAACTCCCGGCCGACGTGGCCGCCGAGCTCGCGCAGGCCGTGGTCGTCCAGGGCCTCGGCCTCGCCGAGGCCGAGCAGGACGCAGCGCACCAGGGCGCCGTTTCGCGCGCCGCTCCGCGGGCCATAGACGACGAGCCGGTCGCCGGCGTTCGCCTTGAAGTCTCCGCTGGCCAGCGCGTCGCCGAGCCGGCCCGACAGTCGCCGGTCCAGGGCAGCGAGCCCTTGGGGCAGGTCGACGGGCGTTTCGCCGCGGCGGAGTGTCGGAACGATCACGGTTTCGGCCCGAATCTGGTCGATCCCGCCGCTTTCGAGCTGGACTCGCATGGTCTTCAAACTGCTTCTCCCCTAGATTCCGCGGCACCGACGATCTCGTCGCGGTGTCCCGGTTTGGATTCACGCCTTCGCGTGGCTTCTCGACCCGAACGATCGCGCGGGATCGCGAGGCCGCCCGAGCGCGGCCGAGGCCAGTCGTGGGGGCGACCGGTCTTCATTGAGCTCCATTCGCGATCGACATCTTACGATCGAAATCGCCGCCGCGAACGACGACATCAACGCCGGATCGACTGCGGCGGATCGACTGCGACAGCAGCCTCGACGTCCACCGCGACCGAGCCATCGCCGTCCAGGCCGCCATCGAGATCGCCATCGGATTCGCCATCGATCTTGCAATCGAGAAAGGCGAGGGGGGAAACGCCGTGAGCTTCGACTTGATCAGCCTGATTCTCCAGGCGGGTCTCATCGTCAAGCTCGTCCTCTTGGTGCTGCTTGGTTTTTCCATCACCTCGATCACGATCATCGTGAGCAAGTGGACGGAGCTGCGCGCCGCGGACGAAGATAGCGAGGCCTTTCTCGAGGTCTATCGACGGGACGGATTCAGCCAGGTCTACGACGCGGCCCGCCATCTCGACCGCAGCCCGCTGGCGGTCGTCTTCCTGACCGCCGGCGAAGAGCTCCAGATGGCCCGCGATCGCCACGCCTCGGACCAGCGCCGCGAGAAGCTCCGGACCCAGCTCTCCCGCTCGATCGTCTGGGAGGCCGCGGCCCAGGGTCGGAAGCTCGAACGGGGCATGTCCTTCCTCGCGACGACGGGCAGCTCGACGCCCTTCATCGGCCTCTTCGGCACTGTCGTCGGCATCATCGCCGCCTTCCAGAGCATCGGCGAAGCGGGTCAGGCCTCCCTCGCCGTCGTCGGCCCGGGCATCGCCGAGGCGCTGGTCGCGACCGCCATCGGCCTCGTCACGGCCATCCCCGCCACGATCGCCTACAACGCCTTCGGGACCCGCATCGACGGCGTCCTGGGCATGCTCGAGCGCTTCTGCGGCCAGTTCCAGGAGGATCTCGATCGGATGCTCCAGGCCCAGCCTGCGTACAGCCTCTCTCATGCCGAGAAGCATGCCGACGGCGAGCGCGCGGCGCGCGGCGAGTAGGAGCAGGCGAAGATGGCGGTGCAGCTCTCCCGAGGACGGACACGGCGCGGCAACGGCGAGATCAACGTCACGCCCTTCGTCGACGTCGTGCTCGTGCTGCTGATCATCTTCATGGTGACCGCGCCGCTGATGCTCCAGGGCATGGACGTCAATCTGCCCGAGACGACGACCCAGCCGATCCAGATGACGAAGGCGCCGCTCGTGCTCACGGTGACGAAGCAGGGCGAGTACTCGATTGCCAAGGCCGTCATTCCCGCCGCGGAGCTCGAGACCAAGCTCGGCGCGATCTTCGAGGAGCGCGGCGAGAAGGAGCTCTTTCTGCGGGCCGACGAAGAGGCGCCCTATGGCGTCGTCGTGCAGGCGATGGCCGCGGCCCGCCGCGCCGGGGCGACGCGGCTCGGCATCGTGACCGAGGAAGAGCGGCGTTGAGCGCCGAGTCGATCGGCTGGCACGACGAGCAGGACCAGGAGGAACGGCGTCGCGTCCGCCGGGCGATGTCGATCTCGATCGGGGTCCACGTCCTGCTGGTCGCCGCCCTCGTGATCTCGCCGCCGGTCTCCTTCGAGCCGATCCCCCAGACGATCGCCGTCGAGCTCATCGCCGGTCCCCAGATCGCGGCGCCCGTCGCACCGCGGGCGCCGGTGCGCCGCAAGGCCTCGCCGCCGCCGCCCGCCCCGAAGCCCCCGACCGAGGCGGCGAAGCCCGAGCCGCCGGCCCCGGCCCCGCCGAAGGCGAAGGCGCCCGTCCAGGTCCTGCCCGAGAACGAGCCGAAGCCCCAGAAGAAGGTGAAGCAGGCGCCGGAGAAGAAGACCCAGGAGGTCGCGAAGGCCGAGACCGAGCCGGCCCCGGAGAAGCAGCCCGAGAAGGCCCCGGCCAAGGAGCCGGCCAAGGAGCCCTCGAAGAAGCCCGCCGACGAGGAGCTCAGCTACGAGGACGCGATGGAGTCCCTCGACGACGAGCTCGGCGAAGACACGACCGACGACCTGCTCGCGCCGCCGCCCCCGCGGCCCGGGAATCGCGTCATGCCGACCTCGGGCAATGCGCCGGAGTCGCGGGCGGGGGTCAGCCTCAACGCGGAAGATGCGGCGTGGGGGCTCGCCGTGCGGCGCAAGGTCGGCAGCAATTTCGTGACGCCCTCGAACTTCCGGGGCCGCGGGCTCGTGACGGCGATCCGACTCGAGATCACGCCGGCGGGCGAGCTCGTCGGCAAGCCCGAGGTCCAGCGCTCGTCGGGCGATCCGTACTTCGACGATTTCGCGTTGCTCGCGGTGCTCAAGGCGGCGCCCTTGCCGGAGCCCCCGAGACCCGGGCAGCTATTTCTTTTGTTTTCTGCGGAGGACTACTGAGCACCATGCGGAATCGCACGACGATCTGGACCCTGGCGGGCAACCTCGCCCTCGCTCTCGCCCTCGCCGCCGGCGGCGCCGGGGGCGCGGCTGCCCAGAACGGGCTCGAGAGCGAGAGCGGCCCGTTGCCGACCCTCGAGATCACGCCGGGCAACGTCAAGGCCTTCCGCGCCGCCGTCCTGCGCTTCGCCGAGGTCGGCCCGCCGGTCGGCGCCGAGCGGGTCAGCGCGCTCCGCGACGAGATCGACCGCGGCCTCGAGTTCTCGAGCGTCGTGCTGCCGCTCGGGCGCGCCGCCTATCTCGCGCCGGAGCAGAGTGCGCCGCTGGCCCAGGCGACCCTCGACTGCGAGACCTGGAAGCAGAGCGGCGCCGACGCGGTCGTCCAGGGCGAGCTCAAGCGCGAACAGACGCGGCTGCGCGCGGACCTGCGCGTCTGGGACGTCGCGCGCTGCAAGGAGCAGAAGAAGGGCTTCGTCGTCGGGGATCGCGACGATCTCGCGAAGCTCGGCCGCATGATCGCGGACCAGATCGTCGAGGCGCTGACCGGCACGCGCGGCGTCTCGTCGACCGAGATCGCTTTCATCTCCGACCGCACCGGCACCCGCGAGCTCTACGTCATGTCCGCGGACGGCCGCAACCAGCGACCCGCGACCCGGGTCAACTCGCTCAAGATGTTCCCCGAGTGGGTGCCCGATGGCAGCGCGATCCTCTACATCGCCTACGCGAAGAACCAGCCGGGTCTGTTCCTGACCTCGCGCAGCCCGCTCGTGAAGCCCGGCCCGATCCTCCAGAGCCTCTTCACCGGCCGGCCGGTCTACCGCGGCCGCTTCGATCCGACGGGCGAGGAGCTGGCCGTCGTCTCGAGCGTCGAAGGCGCGGCGGAGATCTTCCTCGTGAAGCGCCAGGGCAGTCAGCCCCGGCGCCTGACGACCCACCCCGCGATCGACATCACGCCGAGCTTCTCGCCCGACGGGCGCCAGATCGCCTTCATGTCCGATCGCAGCGGGAGCCCGCAGCTCTACATCATGAACCGCGACGGCACGAACCTGCAGCGCCTGACCTTCACCGGCTCCTACAACTCGGCGCCGACCTGGTCCCCCGACGGGCGCTGGATCGCCTACGAGACCCGGGTCCGGGGCCAGCTCGACATCTGGCTGATCGACCCGTCGGGCCAGATCAACTTCCCCGTGATCCAGCACCCGAAGAGCGACGAGGGCCCGAGCTGGTCGCCCGACGGCCGCAAGCTCACCTTCAGCTCGAGCCGGCGGGGGCGCTACGACCTCTACGTGGCCGATTGGAACGGAGAGAACGTCCTGCGTGTCACGGAATCCGCGGGGAGCAACATTCAACCGGCCTGGGGGCCGCAGCCCCGATAGTCCCTGCTAGACTGCGCGGCCCCAAACGGCCAGGTCGAGCTCGGTCTCGAACCGGAGGTCTTTGCCGATGTCCGAGGATTGCTGGGTGACCGACGCTGCTGCGTGCCCGTCTCCGATCGCCCCGGCCAAGCAGGCCG
>JBIPOQ010000134.1:0-8490 GCA_044379055.1 Myxococcota bacterium | reverse complement strand
GTAGAAATGCGGCTCGATCGCGCCGACCGAGACCCACTTCCCGTCCTGCGTCGGATAGAGATCGTAGAAGGCATAACGTCCGGTCAGCAGGACCTGACGCGGTCCGGCGACCTCGCCTTCGGCGAGATACTGATCGACGGAGAGCGACATCAGCGACAGGATGCCCTCGGCGGCGGCGCAATCGAGGAAGGCGCCCTCCCCCGTGACGCCGCGCTTGACCAGCGCGGCGAGGATCGAGACGACGGCGTGCATGCCGCCGCCGGCGCTGTCGGCGACCGTCGCGCCGGGGATCGGCGGCCCGCCGTCGGCGCGCGGCTCGCTGCAGGCCAGGTAGCCGGACATCGCGAGATAGTTGATGTCGTGGCCCGCCCAGGTCGAGGCCGGTCCGTCCTGGCCGTAGCCGGAGGTCGAGCAGTAGACGAGCCGCGGATTGCGCGCGCGCATCGCGGCCCAGCCGATGCCGAGGCGATCGACGACGCCAGGGCGATACGACTCGATCACGACGTCGGACTTCTCGGCGAGCTTCAGCAGCGCTTCGCGGCCGGCATCCGCCTTGAGGTCGATGCGCATGCGCTTGAAGTCGCGGCTCGCGCCGTAGGTGTGGTAGACGGGCTTCGTCTGGAGGGCGCCCTGCTTCGACACGGGCGACACGACCACGACCTCCGCCCCGTAGTCGGCGAGCATGCGGCCCGCGCGGGCGGCGGGGCCGACGGCACCGAGGTTCAGGACGCGAATGCCATCGAGCAGATGCGGCGATTGGGACCGGGGGGTCGTCACGCGAGGGGCTCCGGAGGTCTCGGACTGAGGTCTCGGTTAGAAGCACTTCGGGAGCCCGAGCCCCCGCTGCGCGATGATGTTGCGCTGGATCTCGCTCGTGCCGCCGCCGATCGTGTCGACGACGGTGTAGCGGTACGAGCGCTCGTAGCGACCGCCGGCCGGCGCCTCGCCGGACTCCGGCTTCAGCGCCGCGTCGGGACCGATCAGGTCGAGGGCGAAGTTGGCGATCCGCTGGCCGAGCTGCGACTGCCACATCTTGTACATCGCGGCCTCGACGGTCGGGACGCGATTCTTCAGCGCCTCGCTGATCACCTTGCGCTGGAGCTTGCGCGCGACCTCGAGGTCGGCCGCGAGCTTCGCGATCGTCGCGCGGACGACCGGGTCCTTCGCGAGGGGCTCGCCGTCGAGGGTCGCGGCGTTGGCGTATTCGATCAGGCCCTTGAGCTTCATCTCGACGGGCCCGACCGGCAGCATCGCGAAGCGCTCGAGATCGAGAGCCTCGCAGATGTAGGTCCAGCCCTCTCCGACCTTGCCGACAACATGGGAGTCGGGGACGAAGACCGAGTTGAAGAAAACCTCGTTGGAGCGCTCGTCGCCGATCGTGTAGGTCGCGTGGATCTCGAAGCCCTTGTGGTTCATCGGGACGAGGAAGAGCGTGATGCCCTTGTGCTTGTGCTCCGAGGTGCGCGCGCCGACCCAGTACCAGTCGGCGAAATGGGCGGAGGTCGTCCAGATCTTGTGGCCATCGAGGACGTAACCGCCGCGCGCGTCGTCGCGGGTCGCCTTCAGCTGCATCGACGCGGCGTCGCTGCCCGACTGGGGCTCCGAATAGCCGATCGCGAACTCGATCTCGCCCCGGATGATGCGCGGGAGGAAGTAGGCCTTCAGCTCCTCGTTGCCATGGCGGATGATGGTCTTGCCGACGATGCCGACCCCCTTGCCGGGCTGCGGACAGCCGTAGCGCGAGAGGGCCTCCGTCAGGACGAAGTCGTAGATGCCCGACTTCTCCTGCCCGCCGTACTGCTTCGGCCAGGACATGCCGAGCCAGCCCTGCGCCGCGAGCTTGCGCATGAAGGCGCGCTTCGCCGGCGTCTCGACGGTCTGGGAGAGGTGCTCGGGGTTGCGATCCATGACGTCGTCGGACCGATTGGCCTCGAGAAAAGCGACGACTTCGCGTTCGAATGCCAGGACGTCAGGGGACAGCTCGAAGTCCATCGACCGGCTCCTCTTGGGGGCCCCGAAGGCCGGGGCGGGCATTACGATACGCCCCGTCTTGAAATTTATCCAGACCCGGCCGGTCGGTTCGGGATCAGGACGAGCCGACCCCTGGAAATCCCACTGCGGGCCCCGGCTCCGAGCGGCCCCTACCCGACCTGACCGTCGAATTCCGCCGCGAGACGGCGCATGCCGGCGATCCAGCGATCGATGTCCTGGCCCTTGCGCTGGTAGTACGTGCGGACCTTGTCGTGGGGCAGGATCAGGAACGACTCGGCCCGCAGCCCCTCGACGGCGATCCGCGCGAGGGCCTCGGGCTCGAGGACACCATCGCGGCCCGCCACGCCCCCGCCCGCGATGCCCGCGATCATGTTCGTCCGCACGGCCTGCGGGCAGAGGGCCGAGACGCGGATCCCGCGGTCGCCGTAGGTGATCGAGAGCCACTCGCAGAAGGCGACGGCCGCATGCTTCGTCACCGCATAGGGTGCCGAGCCGATCTGCGTCAGGAGTCCCGCCGCCGAGCAGGTATTGAGCAGGTAGCCACGGCCCCGGGCGAGCATCGACGGGAGCACGGCATGGGCGGCATGGACATGGGCCAGGACGTTGACCTCCCAGATCCGCTGCCAGTCGGCGACCGCGACCTCGGGCCCGCCGATCAAGAGGATGCCCGCGTTCGAGACGAAGAGATCGATCGGCCCCGTCTCCGCCTCGACCGATCGGACCAGGTCCTCGACGGCCTCGCGCGACGCGACGTCGACGCGGGCGGCGCGGCCGCCCACGGCCTCCGCGACCTCGCGCGCGCGTTCGAGGTCGAGGTCGACGACGGTGATCCGGCGCGCGCCTTCCCGCGCGAAGGCCTCACAGAGCGCGCGGCCGATCCCATTCGCTCCGCCGGTGACGACGACGTTCGCGCCCGAGAGCTCCATGAAGGGGGGTTCTCCTCGCTCCGAAAGGAAGCCTCTGCGCGCGAGCGTACCACCGCGAGGCCGTTCGGGGCGCCGGCCGCCTGTGTTAGCGTCCGACGCCATGACCTGGAAGCCGGAAGTCGACGAGATCGAGCGCCGCCGGGCGCGCGCGCTGGAGATGGGCGGTCGCGACGCCCTCGAGAAACGGGCCGAACGCGGCCTCCTGAACGCACGAGAGCGCATCGTGCGGCTGGTCGACCGCGACTCGTTCGTCGAGCGCGGCCGGATCGCCGGCTCGACCGATGCGGACGGCGACGACTTCACGCCGACCGGCGTCATCGTCGGCACGGCTCGCATCGAAGGGCGCCCGGTCGTCGTCTGCGGCGACGACTTCACGATCCGCGGCGGCGCCTACTCCCCGGCGAGCATCAAGAAGGGCCTGTACGCCGAAGAGCTCGCCGTCGAACGGCGCATGCCGATCGTGCGGATGCTCGAGGCCGGCGGCGCATCGATCGCCGGCGGCACGGCGGGCGGCTCCCGCGGCCGGACCGGTTACGACTGGACCGCGCCGCCGATCATGAACGTGCAGACCCTGCGGACCTTCTCGAGCGTCCCGGTCGTCTGCATCGCCATGGGCGCGGTCGCGGGCTTCCCGGCGGGCCGCCTCGTCGCCTCCCATCTCTCGATCATGACGAAGGATTCGTCGCAGGTCCTGACCGGCGGCCCTGCCGTCGTCGCCCATGCGATGAAGGAGAACGTGACCAAGGAAGAGCTCGGCTCGGCCGCGATCCACGGTCGCAACGGCATGGTCGACAACGTCGCCGAAGACGAGGTCGACGCCCTGCGCCAGGCCCAGCGCTTTCTCTCGTACCTGCCGAGCCACGTCGGCGAGGCCGCCCCGTGGTTCGACGTCGGCGACCTGCGCGATCGCCGCGAGGAGTCCCTGCTCGCGATCGTGCCCCGCGAGCGGCGGCGTGCCTTCAAGATGCGCAAGCTGATCGACGCGGTCGTCGACCAGCGCAGCTTCTTCGAGATCGGCGCGCTCTGGGGCCGCAGCCAGATCACCGGCCTCGCGCGCGTGAACGGTCATCCGGTCGGCGTCCTCGCCAACGATTGCCACCACGATGGCGGCTCGATGACCCGCGACGGCGCCGACAAGATCCGCCGCTTCGTCGACCTCTGCGATCTGTTCCACCTGCCGATCGTGTCCTTCGTCGATGAGCCGGGCTTCGCGATCGGGACGAAGGCCGAGCAGGAGGGGACGATCCGGGCGGGCATGACGGCGATGTTCGCGGTGCTGCAGTCGACGGTGCCCTGGTTCGCCTGCGTCGTGCGCCGCTCCTACGGCGTCGCCCAGGGCATTCATCTCGGCTCGAAGCCGATGGTCGTCGCCTGGCCCTCGGCCATGAGCGGCGCCCTGCCCGTCGAGAGCGGCGTCGCCCTCGCCTTCAAGCGGGAGATCGACGCGGCGCCCGACCCCGCGAAGCGGCGCGCGGAGCTCGAGGACGAGATGGCGAAGGCCCAGTCCGTGCTGCCCCGCAGCGAGGAGTTCGGCGTCCACGAGCTGATCGATCCGCGCGACACGCGCCCGATCCTCTGCGACTGGGTCGACGAGATCCAGAGCCAGCTCGCGGCGCATGCCGCGGCCGGCGCGCCACGCCATCCGCTGCGGCCCTAACGTCCCTTGAAGCGCGGCGCGCGCTTCTCGGCGAAGGCCGCGACCGCCTCCGTGTAGTCGTCGGTCAGGGCCCCGCGCACCATGCGGTCCGCCTCGTAGCGCAGGCAGGTCTCGAGGTCCGCCTCGAGGGCGCGGTTCAGGTTCGCCTTCATCCAGCGCAGCGCGATCGGCGGCCCGGCGGCGATCCGGGCGGCGAGCTCGAAGGTCGCGCCCGCGAGCGCCGCGTCGGGCACGACCCGGTTGAAGAGCCCGAGCTCGAGGCCGGCCTTCGCGTCGACGCGCTCGGCGGTGAAGTAGATCTCGCGGGCCTTCGCGGGACCGACGAGTCGGGTCATGAACCAGGTCCCGCCGTAGTCGCCCGAGAGGCCGAGCTTCGCGAAGGACGTCACGAGGAAGGCCGACTCGGCGGCGATCCGGAGATCGCAGGCCAGGGCGATCGAGCAGGCCGCGCCCGCGGCCGGACCCGCGAGGGAAGCGATCGTGACCTTCGACGAGCGGTGGAGCATGCGGGGCAGCTCGTGCTCCCAGCGGAGCTGGCGCTGGCGGTCCTCCATGACCGGCGGCTTGCCCTCCTTCTGCATGCGCTTCGTGTCGCCCCCCGACGAGAAGGCGCCGCCTGCGCCGGCCAGCACGATGCAGCCGACATCGGGATCCTTTTCCAGATCCCGGACGAGGACGTAGAGCGCCTCCTTCATGTCCATTGTGAGGGCGTTCTTCGCCTCGGGCCGATTGAAGGTCAGGGTCGCGACGCGGTCGCGGACGTGGCAGAGGATCTCGGGGGTACCGGTCGCGCGAAGGGCGCCGGCCTCGGGGGTCTCCATGGGCTCTCCTGTTCGAAACCGGTTCGAAGCTCGCCTAGCGGCCGCGGTACTTCGGCGGCCGGCCCTCGGCCCGGGCCGCCTTCATCTCGGCGTAGTCCTGCGTCTCGTAGATCGCCGTCATGCCCATCGCCTCTTCCTGCATCGTGCGCTGGGCGAGCGGATGGGCGATGCGCGAGAGGGTGCGGCGGAACATCTTGACCGCGAAGGGCGGATGCGAAGCGATCTCGCGACACATCTCCAGCGCGACCTCTTCGAGCTTCTCCGCCGGCACGACCCGCGAGACGATCCCATGGCGGAGCGCCTCCTCGGCCTCGAGGACCCGGCAGGTCAGCGCGAGATCGGCGGCGAGCCCGTGGCCGGCCATCTGGAAGAGCCGCGCCGTGCCCCCCGAGTCGGGGATCACGCCGTGCTTGATCTCGGGCAGCATCATGCGGGTCCCCTCGGCCGCGATCCGCATGTCGGCGAGCAGCGCCCGCTCGAAGGATCCGCCGATCACCCAGCCGTGCATCGCGACCAGCATCGGAACCGGGAGCGTGAAGAAGAGCTGGGTCCGGCGATGGCCGCGCTCGATGAACTCGAAGTTCGTGATGTCCTCGCTGCGCACGCCGATCTCGGAGGTATCGCGGCCCGACGAGAAGGACTTGCCCGTCCCGCGCCAGAGCACGACGCGGACGTCGGGCCGGGCGTGGATCGCCTCGAGGGCGTCGAAGAGCTGGCGGTCCATCTCGTCGTTGGCGGCGTTGTGCTTCTCGGGCCGGTCGTTGGTCAGGACGGCGATCCCGTCCGTGATCTCGAGGCGGATGAACTTCTTCGCGTCGGCCAAGCCAGACCTCCCGTTTCTTCGCGTCGGGCGCTCGTCGACGGCACCCTTTCCTCGCGTCGCGGGAGGCTATCATGCGGCGCCCGGTCCCGCGGCCCGCGGAGCCCGGGGAAGCAAGAGAGCCCCAACGCACGAGGAGAGTCCCGATGGGCCTGCCCAACCCGCCCGAAGTCGGCGCCCACGCCGTTCCCAAAGGCACCTTCGACGGCCAGACCGTCATCGTCACCGGCGGCGGCACGGGACTCGGCAAGGCGATCGCCGTCGAGTTCGGTCGCGTCGGCGCGAAGGTCGCCATCCTCTCCCGCGGCGAAGGCCATCGCGAGGCCGGACTCGCAGCGCTCCGCGCGGTCGGCGCGCAGGCGATCGCCGTGGCCTGCGACATCCGCGAGCCCGAGGCCGTCGCGCGCGCCTTCGACGAGGTGACGAGCCAGCTCGGCCTGCCCGACCACATCGTGAACAACGCGGCCGGAAACTTCCCCGTGCCCGCCGAGGACATGAGCCCGAACGCCTGGAAGACGGTGACCGACATCGTCCTCAACGGGACGTTCTACTGCTCGCGGGAGTTCGGCCGCCGCCACATCGTCTCGGGCACGCCGGGCTCGATCATCAACATCGGCGCCGCCTACGCCTGGACCGGCGGCCCGGGCTTCGCCCATTCCTCCGCGGCGAAGGCCGGCGTCAAGAACATGACCGAGACCCTCGCCGTCGAGTGGGGCCCCTACGGCATTCGCGTCAACGGGCTCGTCCCCGGCCTCTTCCCCCACGACGACGAGACGGCCAACATCCGCTCCGTACCCGAGCGGCGCAAGAACGACGGCATGCGCTGCCCCGCCCACCGCGTCGGCTACCCCCACGAGCTCGGCTGGGCGGCGACCTTCCTCGCCTCGCCCTTTGCCTCGTTCATCTCGGGCCATACCCTCGTCGTCGACGGCGCCAACTGGCAGCGGCGCGCGATGTTGATGCCCGAGTTCGTGCCGATCCGCGAGCAGATGGGCAAGGGTCCCTTCGATCCGAATCCGCCCAAGCGCGCCTAGCCCGAGCGAACGTCCGCCCCAGCCGAGGAGCCTCCGAAATGAGCGAACGTCCCACCCTCTTCCGCCTCGAGCGCGACGGCGTCGTCGCGACGATCGTCCTCGACAACCCGACCAAGCTGAACGCCTGGAGCTGGGAGTCGGCGAGACAGATCACCGCCCTCGCCGACGGGATCCGCTTCGACGACTCGATCCGCGTCGTGATCGTCCGCGCCGAGGGCCGGGCCTTCTGCGCCGGCGTCGACCTCGGCATGCCCGAGGACCGGATCACCGGCCGCTCCCCCGCCGAGAAGGTCCGCAACTACTACGAGAAGTTCCGCTGGGTCCACGAGCGCTTCAAGGTCTTCGCCCATCTGCCGCAGCCGGTCCTGATGGCGATCCACGGCTACTGCCTCGGCGCCGGCCTCGAGGTCGCCATGATGGGCGACATCCGGATCGCCGCGGACGACGCCCAGTTCGCGCTGCCCGAGCCGAAGGTCGGCGTCTCGATCGACGCCGGCGGCGACATGCGCCTCGCCCACGAGATCGGCGCCGGCTGGACCAAGCTGCTCGCCATGACGGGCCGGCGCATCGACGCGCAGACGGCGCTCCGGATCGGCATCGTGCAGGAGGTCGTGCCCCGCGATCAGCTGCTCGCCCACGTCCGCGCCCTCGCCGACGAGATCGCGAAGAACGCGCCACTCGCCGTCCAGGGCATCAAGCGGACCATCAACTTCCGCGCCGAGCAGGGCCTCTCCGAGGCGATGCAGTTCGAGGCCTCGAGCGCCGCCGTGCTCTTCACCTCCGACGACATGCAGCTCGGCTACAAGGCGATGGCGAAGAAGGAAGATGCGCATTTCGAGGGGAAGTAGGCGCGCACCGTCCGGCGGGCCCCGATCCCGCACGGCCGTCCAAAGCGTGCGACGTGCGGCGCCTTCCCCGACCTGCCGACGCCCGTCGGGCCTCGCGTCGTTCCTCGCGGCGGCGGCGATCGTCTTCTCACTCCCCGCGCTTCTCGCGCGGCCCGCGCCGGCTGCCGAGGCGCCCGCCCCGGCGAGCCCGATGGGCGCGGCGGCCCCGGCCGCCCCGAACGCCGAAGCGAGCACGACCGGGCTATTCGCCGAGCGCCTCACGACCGAGAGCTTCGACGCCCGGGTCGTCGGCGGGCCGGACGCCGATGCGGGGGTCGGCGACTGGGTGCTCGGCAACGGGACGATCTGCGCTGCGATCTCCGACCCGGCCCACGAGAGCCCGCTCTCGCCCC
>JBIPOQ010000253.1:0-5627 GCA_044379055.1 Myxococcota bacterium | reverse complement strand
TCGGACTAGATCGACTCCAAGCCCCAGACGAAGAGGGGCAGGGGAAGCTTCGAGATCGCGCTCGCGGGCAGCACGGGATGAATGACGATCCGGGCGCTCGGACCGTGGGCCGGGTCGACGCCGCCCAGCAGGGCGCCGAGCCAGTCGGCTTCGCCGAGCTCGAGCGTGATGCCTGTCCGGGTGTTCGTCCCGCGAAGTCGGCCGCTCCCCGACGTTTGCGGCTCGAGCCGAGCGAAGGACAGGCTCGCGAGCTCGGGGACGATCGAAGCCAGGTCCCTTCCGAGGGCGGTCGGGCAGGCGACCTGGACCCAGGCGAGGGGCTGACGAACGGTCCGGGCCCCCGCGCTCCGCAAGCGCCACGGCAGCGGCGAGGTCTCGCGCGGCGCGAGCAGCAGGAGTCCCGCTCCGTCCTCCGGCGGCAGCAGCGCCTCGCAGCACCGCAGCACCGAGTCGGTCTCGCCGCCCCATTCGTGGACGACCCCCGCGAAGTCGTCCCCGCGACCCCGCATCGCGAAGCCCACGACCGCCGTTCCCCGGCGCGCGACGCGGACCGCGAGATCGGGGATCTCGAGCCACTGCTTCGCTGGGCCGGGAAGAGCCGCATGGCAGATCCGCTCGGCCCGCAGCCGCAGGATCTCGGGCCAGTCGGATTCGACGGCTGGCGCGATCTGGAGCGCCGAGTCCCCTCGCGCGATGCCCGTGGCGCCTTCGCCGAGGGCCGCCTCGAGGAGGGACCGATCGAAGACGATCAGCGTCTCGCCGCCCGCCCGGGTGAATCCCTGGCCCGAATAGAGCTCTGCGAGTCCATCCTCGCTCCAGAGCAGACAGAGTCCGAGTCCCTGCGCGCGGGCCTCGGCGACGGCTCGCCGGACGACCCGTCCCGCGAGGCCGAGACCGCGGTGTCGCGGATCCGTATAGACGAGGGAGATCAAGCCGGCGCCGAGCGTCCCCGACCCGAGCTCGAACCGGGTCGGGAGCAGGAGGCAGAAGCTCGCAGCCTCGCCGCCGACATGGGCCACGATCGGGACCGCCGACGCTTCCGCCCCGAAGCAGATCGGGTACTCCCGCTCGAGCTGGCCGGGCCGACCGGGGCGAAGCCCTGCCTCGAGCCACTCGACGATGCGTCTGCGCTCCGACGGATCGGCGAAGCCGCGAACGAGGCGCTCGTCCTCGACGCGCGTCGACGAAGCGGTCCGTACCGGGGTCCGGGTCCCGGTTTCCTTCGTCGTGATCTCCATCTGCGGCGCGAACATCCAGTCTCCCTTCGCGGAACGTCTCGAGACCCCGAAGCAATTTCGATTCCCGTCGTGGGGCGCCCGGCGCGGCCGCTGGCGCGACTTCCCGCCCCGCGATGGTTCAGATTGCATGGGAGCGGGCCTCGGCATCCCGTCTTGAAAAGACGGATCGACCTGCTCCCGGTCGGGTCTCCCGGGTCGCTCGACCCGACCTCGTGGACTTGGAAAGGCAGTTGCGCGCGACGGGTACAGACTTGCGTGTCGCTGATCGGAGACGCGACGTGGCATTGCCATTGCACTTCTCGGGCGCACGTCGGAACAGGCGAGCTGCCACGGTGCGTCCTCGAAAGGGAGGGGTCGTGCGGCGCGCTCGGAAGACGTCGGAGGGCGAAGATCGCCCTTCGTTCGAGCTCACGAAGGAATCGTGGGCTTTCCATCAAGGAGGATCGAATCGTATGGGTCTTCGAGTCAATTCCAACACTTCCTCGATCAATGCGCAGCGCAACCTGACCAACTCGACGAATGGTCTGCAGCGCAGCCTCTCGCGCCTGTCCTCGGGTCTGCGCATCACGCGCGCCTCGGACGACGCGGCGGGTCTCGCGATCTCGGAGAACTTCCGCGCCGACATCCGCAGCATCCAGCAGGCGCAGCGCAACGGCAACGACGGCATCTCGCTGTTGCAGATCGGTGAAGGCGCGCTCAACGAGGTGTCGAGCATCCTGATTCGCCAGCGTGAGCTCGCGATCCAGGCCGCCAACGGCACCCTCGGCGACGATGAGCGCGCGACGGTCAACGAGGAGTTCCAGGACCTCACGGCGGAGATCGACCGCATCTCGGCCGTGACCCAGTTCAACGGGACGACGATCCTGGCGAGTGGTCCGGGAACCACCTTCCAGATCGGCATCGACAACACGTCGAACGACCGGATCACGATCAGCTCGGTCAACGCCACGGCGGCGGCGCTCGGCACCAGCGGCGCGGCGGTCAGCTCGGCGTCGGGTGCGCAAAACGCCCTCGCGGTGATCGACAGCGCGATCAAGCAGGTCGCTTCCCTCCGAGCCGCCTTCGGTACGGTGCAGAACCGGCTCGAGTCGGCGATCCGATCGCTGACGGTGGCGCAGGAGAACTCGACGGCGGCCGAGTCCCGGATCCGCGACGTCGACTTCGCCAGTGAAACGGCGGAGCTGACCCGGAACCAGGTCCTCCAGCAGGCGGGCATCTCGGTGCTCGCGCAGGCGAACGTGTCCTCGCAGGCGGCCCTGAACCTGCTCGGCTAGTCGCCACGGCTCGTCGACCTCGTGAGAGGTTCGGCGGGGATTCGAACGGAGCTCCGGGGCGGAACGATCCGCCCCGGAGCTTCTCTTCGAAGGTCTACAGGAAGAACGGGACGGCGCCGAATCAGGCGCCATCGCAAGACGAGGAGAGGGCTTGGGCGCTCGATATCGTGAGATGGAGATCCGGACGGCCACGCCCGAGATGGTGATCGTCAAGCTCTACGAAGGTGCCCTCCGCTTCATCCGTGCTGCGCGCTCCCATCAGGAGGCCGGCTACATCGCAGGCCGCGCGACGTCGATCGCGAAGGCCCTCGCGATCGTCAACGAGCTCCAGCACAGCCTCAACCTCGAGCGCGGCGGCGAGATCGCCCGCAATCTCGACTCGCTCTATTTCTTCGTCACCGACCGGCTCATCGAGGCCAATCTGCGCGGGACCGTCGCGCCCCTCGACGTCGCGGCCGGCATCCTCTCGACGCTGAACGAAGCCTGGGTCGAGATCGCCCGACGCCCGGCGGAGCTCGCGGTCGGCGACCCGGTCGGCGAAGCCGCCCAGGCGGCCCGGGAGAAGGCGCTCTCCATCGGCTGAGCCCAGGAACGCCGGCGCATCCCGCCGCCGCCGTCCTCCGTCGCGAAACGCGACCTTTCAAGCTGAAACGCAGGTCGGCAGGATCGTCCCGGCGCCGGCCGCGGCGTCGCGTTTTATGCGAGCTGGCGGCGCGGCGGCGTTGCCGGTCGTTGGCATCCGGCTTGCTTAGTCGTCGCGCGTGGGATGGACAAAAGCGCGGCCCGCGCACGAGGGCAAACGAAAAGTGGCCGTGGCCGGCGCAAGTCGGCCGCTCAAGATTCTCGTCACCGGGGGCACGGGCTCCTTCGGACAGGCGTTCGTGCGCCGCGTCCTGTCGGAGCGCGATGCCTGCACCGTCCGGGTGTACAGCCGCGACGAGCTCAAACAGTACGACATGGCCCAGGCCTTCGGACACGATCCGCGCCTGCGCTTCTTCATCGGGGACGTGCGCGATCGCGAACGGCTCGTGCGCGCGATGCACGACATCGATCTGGTCGTCCACGCGGCGGCCCTCAAGCACGTGCCGATCTGCGAATTCAACCCCGCCGAGGCGGTCAAGACCAACATCCAGGGCTCGCAGAACGTGATCGACGCGGCGATCGACGCCGGTGTGCGGCGCACGATCGCCCTCTCGACCGACAAGGCCGTGAATCCCGTGAACCTCTACGGCGCGACGAAGCTCTGCGCCGAGAAGCTCTTCGTGCACGGGAACGTCTACGCCGGCGCCCGCGACATCCGCTTCTCCTGCGTTCGCTACGGCAACGTGATGGGGAGCCGGGGCAGCGTGATTCCGCTCTTCAAGAAGCAGGCGGAGACGGGGATCCTCACGATCACGGATCGGCGCATGACGCGATTCTGGCTCTCCCTCGAGCAGGCCGTGAACCTCGTCCTGCAGGTCGCGGGGGAGATGCGGGGCGGCGAGATCTTCGTGCCGAAGATTCCGAGCATGCGCGTCGTCGATCTGGCCCGGGCGATGGCGCCGACGGCCCAGATCGACGAGGTCGGGCGACGCCCTGGGGAGAAGCTCCACGAGGTGCTCCTGACCGCCGAGGAGGCGCGCAATACCCTGGACCTCGGCAGCCACTACGTGATCGAGCCGGACCACGGCAGTCGTCGGGAGGTCTCGGAGCGTTCCGTGGCCGACGGCTTCGTCTATGCGAGCGACACGAATACCGAGTGGATGACGATCGATGCGCTCCGCCAGCACGTGGCGCTGCTGCTCGGCGGTGCCGAGGCCGCGTCGGGTCGGACGCACGAGTTGGTGCCCCGCTTCGATCGGGTGGCGGCGCTGGGGCAGCCCTCGTGATTCCCTACTGCCAGCATCGGATTCGGGACGAGGACCGCGAGGCCGTCTCGAAGGTGCTGGGCTCCGATCGCCTGACCCAGGGGCCGATGGTCGCGGCCTTCGAGTCGGGGCTGCGCGGGGCGACGGGGGCGCGCCGGGCGGTCGCCGTATCGAGCGGGACCTCGGCCCTGCAGCTCGCGCTGCAGGCGCTCGGGGTCGGTCCCGGAGACGAGGTGCTCGTCCCGTCGCTCACGTTCCTCGCCACCGCGAATGCAGTCCTGCTCGCAGGCGCGCGGCCGGTCTTCGTCGACGTCGATCCGCGAACCCTGATGCTGGACCCGGACGATCTCTCACGTCGGGTCTCGCCGCGGACCCGCGGCGCGATCGTCGTCCATTACGCGGGCCACGTCGCCGACCTCGGCGCGCTGCGTGCGCGACTCGGTTCGGATCGCTTCCTGCTCGAAGATGCCTGCCATGCCCTCGGCGCCCTCGATCACGGTCGGCCCGTCGGGAGCACGAGCGAAGTCGCCTGCTTCTCCTTCCACCCCGCGAAACACATCACGACGGGCGAGGGCGGCGCGATCGTGACCCGTGACGAGTGCCTCGCCGATCGTTGCCTGCGACTGCGCGAGCACGGCATGGAGCGGGTCCCGGCGAGCTTCCTGGGGCTGGGTCTTCCGGGCGCCGTCCGAGCGGAGGAGTCCGGGGGCTGGGTCTACGAGATGCAGAGCCTCTCGGGCAATCATCGTCTCCCCGACTTCGCCTCGGCGCTCGGGCTGTCGCAGCTCTCCCGCCTCGGGGAGAACCTCGCGGGCCGCCGGCGCATCGCGGCGCGCTATGTCGAGCGGCTGGCGGGCGACGATCGGATCGAATGCCTCCACGAGGCCCCCGAGACCCGCTCGGCCTGGCATCTCTTCCCGATCCTGCTCGACGTCGATCGGCTCGAGGGGGGGCGGGCTGCCGTCTACGCAGCTCTCCATGCCGAAGGGATCGGCGTCCAGGTCCACTACATCCCGATCCATCTCCAGCCCTACTACCGCGAGCGGCTCGGCACCCGTTTCGGCGACCTGCCGAACACGGAGGCCGCCTACCTCCGTCTGCTCTCCCTGCCGATGTTTCCGGACCTCGAAGATTCGGCGCAGGAGCGCGTGGTGGAGGTCCTGAAGAGGACGCTCGACCGACTCGGTCGCCGATGACGCCGCTCCGCCTCTTCACGGCCTTCCACGCCAATCTGGACTTCTCGGCCCTGCCGGACGCCGATCGGCCGA
>JBIPOQ010000548.1:0-2874 GCA_044379055.1 Myxococcota bacterium | reverse complement strand
CTGCTGCGGATTCCCGAGGAGCTCGGCATTCCGATCGGCTTCGAGCTCTCGGCGCGGACGCTCCGGACGCTGCTCGCCGAGGACCCCGAATGGGTCAAGCGTTTCCGAGGCCTGGCCGAGCGCGGGCTCGTCGAGGCGATCGGGTCGGGCTGGGCGCAGATCGTGGCGCCGCTCGCGCCCGTCGAGGTCAATCGCTCGAACCTGCGCCTCGGCCGCCGCGCCTACGAACAGATCCTCGGTTTCGTGCCGGAGACCTGGTATGTCCACGAGCAGACCTGGTCGGACGGTCTCGCTCCCCTCTATCGCGAGATCGCGGCGAAGCACGTCGTGATGGAATGGAACAATCCGGCGAGCCGCCAGCCGGGGCTGCGATCGCTGCGCTGCCGACCGGCACGACTCCGCGATCCGGAAGGCGTCGGGCCGGCGCTGCTCTGGAACGACTCGATCGTGTTCCAGAAGGTCCAGCGCGTGGCGCACGGCGAAATTCCGTTCGAGGACCTCGAGACCCTGCTCGATCGTCTGGCGGTGGCGCCCGGCGCGGAGGCGCTCTGCGTCTACGGCGGGGACGTCGAGATCTTCGACTATCGACCGTCGCGGCGATTGCCGGGGGGCGCGCTCGAGGCCTCGAGTCGGGAGTCGGATCGACTGATCGGGCTCTTTGCGCGCCTCGCGGAGGATCCGCGCTTCGCCTTCGCGTTGCCGCGGGAGATCATCGAGCCGGGGGCGGTGCTGCCCGAGGTCGAGCTCGGCTGCGCCGCGGATCCGATTCCCTGCAAGAAGCAGCCCCGCTACAACCCCACGCGTTGGGCCGTGTCCGGCCGCGACGGCTTCGGCATGAACACCCGCTGCCACGAGCTCGTCCGCACCGAGCTCGCGGCCCTGCGCGTCGCCCCGGCGAGCGCCGGCGAGAATCGCGTCGAGGACGTCGTCGACCTCTGGCGCAGCGATTTCCGCACGCGGGCCACCGAGGAGAAGATCGTCGAGTTCGAGACCCGCATCGGCCTCGCCCAGGAGCGGAGCCGGGCTCGCCTCGCACGCTGCGTTCCCGACCGGGCCGAGGGCGAGGACGTGCTCGTCGTCAATCCCGATGCGTCGGCCTGGTCGCGCATGCCGGTCGAGATTCCGCTCCGCCTCGCGGCGGGGCGCTTCGAGGCCCTCGAGGTCCGGACCCGACGGGGCATCGAGCTCGATCCCTCCCAGGTCCAGATCGAGGTCGTCGGGCTCCATCGCGACGGGAGCCTGCGCGACGTCCTGCTCGTGCTGGAGCCCGAGATCGCGCCGCAGTCGCTGCTCGGGCTCGAGCTCGTCCCGGCGCCCCGGGGCCGGACGCCTCTGCCGAGTCCGGCGCCGATCACCCGTCTCTCGACCGACCGGGTCTCGGCGAGCTTCCTGGCCCACCGCGGGGCCGCGCTCGAGAGCCTGGCGTTCCCGTCGATTTCCGCGCGCCCGCTGCTCGGGACGATTGCCCACGGGACCTTCGACGCGATCGAGTACACGCCGGATTTCTACTCGGGCCACGTCCTCGCCGTGCTCGAAGACGGCAGCAAGCGGACGGATCTACGTCCGGCCCGTCTCGAGCTCCGGGAAGAGGCGACCGGCGCCGTCCGCACGACCGTCGTCACGACCTTCGAGACCGATCTCGGCCTCTGGCAGAAGACCTATCGTATCTACCGCCACTGCGATCGCATCGACGTCGTCCACGACCTCGCCTACCACGACGCGCGCATCGCGAGTCTTCGCCTGGGCATGTTCACGCTGCTGCCCGAGGCCTGGGACGACGAGTCGATCCGCTATGCGACGGTCAACGGAGGCACGGGCGTCGAGTGGCGGGCCCTCGCGCGCGGGACCGTCCTCGCCCAGTCGAAGCCCGTCTCCTCGGCGGTGTCGGCGACTTCCTGTCTCGGTGCGACCGAGGGCTGGGTCGCCCTCGCCGACGCCCGCCAGGGGGTCCTGATCCAGGGCGATCGCGGCCAGGCCGCCGTCGCGCCGATGCTCGACTTCGAAGCGGTCGACGATCGCTTCTTCTGCCGACTCTCCCACAGCGCCGCGGAGATCGACGAGACGCGGGCCGTCTTTCTCCGCGGACGCCGGCGCTTCAGCTTCTGCGTGGAGGGCTTCGCCGCGAGCGATGCGGGCGTCTTCGAACGGGCGCGGCGGCGACATCAGGGGCTCTTGTATCGAACGGAGGCAGGGGTTGGACTCTCGACCGGTCTATGAGCAGAACCGCGCGGCCCTCGCGAAGCGCAACCCCGAGCTCGTCGCCCGGCTCGACGCCGAGACGGCCGAGGGCGTCGAAATCGTGGCAGGGCCCCGCGGCGACTCGGTTCTTCGGGAGAAGGGCGTGCTGCTCGGCTCGGCCTACGATCCGCGGCGCGACGGGATCCGGCTCGCCGAGCAGATGGCGGCGGCGCCGGCCGACGTGATGGTCGCGGTCGGCTTCGGCCTGGGCGAGCAGTTCGAGGCCTACTGTGAGCAGCATCCCGGGACCGTGATCATCTACGAGCCGTCCCTCGCGCGGCTCAAGGCGGCCCTCGGCCGATTGTCGATCGCCCGTCTGCTCGCGGCCCAGCGGGATCTCCATCTGACGGCCGATCTCGACCAGTTCACCGCCATCCTCGACGCGCGCTATGTCCCCGGCCTCTGCATCCGGGTCTTCCCGCATCCGGCCGTGTTGCGCCTCGATCCACAGGGCGTCACGGCCGCCGTCGAACGCACGAAGCGGGTCAAGGATGCGGCGGACACGCGCATCTCGACCTCCGTGACCCAGCTCATGCCCTGGGCCTGGATCACGGCGGGCAACGGTCGGCGGATCGCGCAGTCGGCGCATTTCGGGATCCTCTCCGACACCTTCGCGGGGAAGCCGGCGGTGATCGC
>JBIPOQ010000133.1:0-8585 GCA_044379055.1 Myxococcota bacterium | reverse complement strand
CGGCAGAGACGCCATTCGGCCCGACCAGGAAGAGCAGGGTCGCGAGCGCCCGTTGATGCGAGGCGGCCAGGCTCGTCGGATAGCCGCCGCGGATCGAGCGGGGATCGCCGTGTCCCCGGATCTCGATCGCCTCGAGGCTGTCGTACAGGGCGGGCAGCTGGCGCAGCCGGTTCAGCCAGGTCGTCATGGCGGCGGCGATGTACTCGCGCGCTTCGGGCCGGATGCGGGGCGTGCCGCGGCCCGTCGCGAAATAGCTGTCGGGCAGGGTGATCACGCCGGTCGCGCAATCGGGCTCGAGCTCGAGCCCGATCAATAGCGGCTCCTGGCAGAGGGTCGCGAAGGCCGATTCGATCTCGGCCAGGGAGCGCTCGGCCGGGACCACCGCCTCGAGCATGAGCTGGCGCGGATCGAAGCCGCCCGGCCCGAATCCGCGTCCCGCTCCGCCGGAGACCGCGGCGACGGTCACGAGGGCGAGGGCGATCGCGCCGAGCACGATCCACGGATCGCCCGCCGATCCGCCGCGACCGTCCGCGCGTCGCGCGCCTTTTCGGTCTTCGCGGCTGTGGAAGCGGATGGCCATGGTTATTCGGGATCCTCCGGCGTCCGCGGGTGCTCGTCGTCGCGCGGCGGCTCGGCCGGTGCGGGCTCGTGTCTCGGGGCGGCCGGCGCCGGACCGCCGACGGGCGGGGTGCTCGGGCCGAGCAGGCCCGAGAGCTTCAGCTCGTCGCCGAGCTCGCGGTCCCGGGTCGGGAAATGACGCACGTTCGACGGCGGCTCCTGGGCGCTCGCGAGGCGCTCGTACGGATCCGGGCCCTGCGCCCGGGGCGCGCCGACGCGGAAGCCCGAGAGCGAGAGCTCCCGGCCGATCGGGCCGTCGACCGACGCCAGGTCCGCGCCGCGATCCGACGCGCGCTCGGAAGCGCGCTCGGGCGCCGGCACGCGATCGCCTGCCCTCTCGCCGGTCGCCGCGACCGGCGGCGGGCCGGCCGCCGGCACCGGAGTCGCTGTCGGAGTCGCCCCCCTCGGCGCCGAGGTCGCGGCCGCGCCGAGGGAGCTCGTCGAGGCCGGAGCCAGCATCGCAGGCGGCGGGGCCGGGGCAGCGGGGGCGGTCGGTGTCGGGAACGCGGGGCGATCGGCGAGGGGGCGGGCGTCGGGGGCTGGCGCCCAGGCGCGTTCCCGCGTCGCGGGTGTGCCGGGCTTGCCTCTTCGCGCGGCCGCGTCGCCCGCGCCGTCCTTGCGCGCGAGGCCATCCTCCTGGATCTCGAGCCGCAGGGCCTCCATCGTCTTGTCGATCTGCTGGACCTGCTGCGTGAATCCGCGCAGGGCATCGCCGAGCTCCTCGGCGATCTGGGCGGCGACCGCTTCGCTCTCGCGCAGCCGCTCGGCCTCGAAGCCGTCGCCGAGGGGCCGGAGCGTCGCCGGCGCGCCGGCGCTCTCGCCGCTGCCGCCGCCGCTGCGGATCGAGCGGGCCGCGGCGTCGAGCGCGTTGGCGGAGTCCGTGAGCGTTCGCGCGACGCGATCCTGCATCTGCGCATTCTCGACCATCCGCTCGTAGGTCTCCGAGAGCCCGTTCGTGACCGAGCTCTGATAGTCGACGGCGCGCTGCAGCGCGTTGCGCAGCTCGGCGAGGTGGTGATCGACGCCCTGACGGACGGACAGCGAGAGCTCCTGCACGACGCTGTGGAGCGCGCCGCGCTGCTCCTGGGAGACGAGGCTCGCGGCGCGGGCCGAGGACTGCTCGATCCGCTGCAGCCCGCGCTCCATGCGCTCGTTCAGCTCGTGGGCGAATTGCGTGAGCTCGCGGCCCAGGATGTCGAGGCTCTTCTGCTGGGTCTGGCGCGTGATCTCGGCGAGCTCTCCCGGCGAGACGGCTTCGTAGGCGCGCACGAGGACGTCGTCGAGGCCGCGGCTGCGGGCCTCGAAGCTGCCCTCGACGAGGCTGACGCCGACGGAGACGACGATGAGGGAGGCGAAGCCCCAGGCGAGGGCGCGCAGGGCGAGGCCGAGCTGGAGGGCCAGCGGATCGAGGGCCGGGGCGCCCTCGACCGGCGCGGGCAATCCCGTCGCGCTCGGAATCAGACCGAAGAGCGCGCCGAGCACCCAGATTCCGAGCAGCACGCCCGGCAGCACCGCCAGCAGACTCCGCCGCGGTCCGACCGGCAAGAGCGGCTGGTCCTCGAGGACGTCGAGCAGGCGGATCGGCGCGCGCCCGCCGCCCTCGGCGATCTGGGCCGTCGTCCAGCGCCGCTCGAACTCCTCGAACTGGCGCTGGACCACCGAGTCCCGCAGCCACTCGCGCAGCACGCTGCGCTGGGCGGCCGCGCCCTTCGACTCGTACTCGTCGAGGGTGTCGCGGAGACGGCGCTCCAGAAAGAAGAGGCGGAGGGTGCGAAGGAGCAGCGGGACGAAGACGACCAGCGCGAGGGCGGCCACGAGGCCGAAGCAGGTCCAGAGCACCCGGCGGGTCGCCGGATCGCTGGACCAGAGGATCTCGGAGTAGGAGGTCGGGTCGCCCACGTGGAGGTGCTCCGTGGCTGCGAAGGAACCGCCACCTTAGCACTCCCCGGGGCGCCGCCGCGCCCGCCGTGGGGCCTCGATCGCGACCGTCAGGGCTCGACCAGATCCTCGAGCGGCGGGCACGTGCACACCAGGTTCCGATCGCCGTACGCGTTGTCAATGCGCGAGATCGGCGGCCAGAACTTGTGCTGCCGCGTCCACGGCGCGGGATAGGCGGCCTGCTCCCGCCCGTACGCGAAGGGCCATTCGTTGCCGCAGACCAGGTCCGCCGGGTGCGGGGCGAACTTGAGCGGCGAGTCCGCCTCGCCGATCTCGCCGCGCTCGATCGTGCGGATCTCCTCGCGGATCCCGATCAACGCGTCGCAGAGGCGGTCGAGCTCCTCCTTCGACTCGCTCTCGGTCGGCTCGATCATCAGCGTGCCGGCGACCGGGAAGGACATCGTCGGGGCGTGGAAGCCGTAGTCCATGAGACGCTTCGCGATGTCCTCGACCGTGACGCCCGCGCTCCGCTCGAAGGGGCGGCAATCGATGATGAACTCGTGGGCCACCCGGCCGTCGGCGCCCGAGTACAGCACCTCGTAGTGGGGCGCGAGCCGCCGCGCCATGTAGTTCGCGTTCAGGATCGCGATCTGGGTCGAGCGCGTGAGTCCCTCGGCGCCCATCAGGGCGATGTAGGTCCACGAGATCGGCAGGATCGACGCGCTTCCGAACGGCGCCGCGGAGACCGCGCCTTCGCCGAAGCCCGGATGGCCCGGCAGGAAATCGCGCAGATGCTCGGCCGCGCAGATCGGGCCCATGCCCGGGCCGCCGCCGCCATGGGGAATCGAAAAGGTCTTGTGGAGGTTGAGATGACAGACGTCGGCCCCGATCTCCGCCGGCGACGTCAGCCCGACCTGCGCGTTCATGTTCGCGCCGTCCATGTAGACCTGGGCGCCCGCCTCGTGGACGGCCTGGCAGATCTCCTTCACGGAGACCTCGAAGACGCCGTGGGTCGACGGGTAGGTGATCATCAGCGCGCCGAGCCGGTCGCGATGCTCGGCGACGCGCTGGCGCAGATCGCCGACGTCGATGTTGCCGCGCTCGTCGCACTTCACGGCGACGCAGCGGAAGCCCGCGACGACCGCGCTCGACGCGTTCGTGCCGTGGGCCGAGACGGGGATCAGGCAGACGTCCCGCTCGGTCTCGCCCCGCGACTGGAAATAACGTCGGATCGCGAGCAGGCCCGCGTACTCGCCCTGGGAGCCCGCGTTCGGCTGCAGGGACACCGCCGGCAGACCGGTGATCTGGCCGAGCCAGGTCTCGAGCTGCTCGAACAGGATCGAATAGCCCGCGGCCTGATCGGCCGGCGCGTAGGGATGGAGCCGTCCGAACTCCGGCCACGTCACGGGGATCATCTCGACCGTCGCGTTCAGCTTCATCGTGCAGGAGCCGAGCGGGATCATCGAGGTCGTGAGCGAGAGGTCCTTCGCCTGCAGGCGATGGATGTAGCGGAGCATCTCGGTCTCGGAGTGGTGGCGCTGGAAGACCGGATGCGTCAGGAAGGGCGAGCGACGGACGAGGGCGTCGGGCAGGGCCGGGACGCCCCCCTGCTTCTCGAGCTCGGCGACGAGATCGTCGAAGCCGAAGGGCAGATCGCGGTCGTTCGCGAAGGCGGCGAGGATGTCCTCGACGTCCTCGCGCGTCGTCGTCTCGTCGAGGGCGATGCCGACGCTGCCGTCGGGGCGGCCCTCCGGATTCGGGGTCGCCGACGAGCCGGCGACCTTGAGGGCGTTCGCCTCGCGTCGATAGTGGGTGCGGAAGTTCATCTCCCGGTCCCAGCCGGCGGAGAGGACGGACTGGACGTTCATGCCGGCGCGCGGCCGCACGCGCAGGGTGTCGAAGAACGGGAAATCGACGACGTCGTGGCCGATCTTGCGCAGGCCGAGGGCGAGCACGGCGGTCAGGAAGCGGATCCGCTTCGCGGTGCGCGTCAGGCCTTCGGGGCCGTGGTAGACGGCGTACATGCTCGCCATGATCGCGAGCAGGACCTGGGCCGTGCAGATGTTGCTGGTCGCCTTCTCGCGGCGGATGTGCTGCTCGCGGGTCTGGATCGCGAGGCGATAGGCGAGCTTGCCACGGCGATCCTTCGAGAGGCCGACCAGGCGGCCGGGCAGGCGCCGCGCGTGCTCCTCGCTCGTCGCGAAGTAGGCCGCATGCGGACCGCCGAAGCCCATCGGGACGCCGAAGCGCTGGGTCGTGCCGAAGACCACGTCGGCGCCGAGCTCGCCGGGCGGCGTCAGCAGGGTCATCGCGAGCAGGTCCGCGGCGACGCAGGCGAGGGCGCCGGCGGCATGGGCGCGTTCGATCACGCCGCGCGGATCGAAGACGCGGCCGTCGCTCGCCGGGTACTGGAGCACGACGCCGCAGCAGTCGAGCGCCGCGAAGTCCGCCTTCTCGGGATCGCCGACGTGGAGCGTCATGCCGAGGGCCTCGGCCCGGGTCCGGACGACGCCGATCGTCTGCGGATGACAATCCCACGAGACGAAGAAGCCGCGCTTCTTCCCCCCGGCGACGGCGCGGCAGAGTCCGAGCGCCTCGGCTCCGGCGGTCGCTTCGTCGAGGAGCGACGCGTTCGCGAGCGGGAGTCCCGTCAGGTCCGAGACCATCGTCTGGAAGTTGAGGAGCGCCTCGAGGCGGCCCTGGGAGATCTCCGCCTGATAGGGCGTGTACTGCGTGTACCAGCCGGGGCCCTCGAGGATGTTGCGCTGGATCACGCCGGGCACGATCACGTCGTGGTAGCCCTGGCCGAGGTAGCTGCGGTGGACCGCGTTCTCCGACGCGATCTCCCGCAGCATCGCGAGCAGCTGGTGCTCGCCCATCGGCTCGGTCGGGAGGCCCTCGAGGACCAGGGGCTCCTTCTTCCGGATCGACTCGGGGATCACCGCCGCCGCGAGATCCTCGAGGCGTTCGAGACCGATCGCCCGGAGCATCTCGGGGATCTGCCCGCTGCGGGGGCCCAGGTGGCGGCGCGCGAACACGTCGCTCGGTCGCGCGAAATCGGCGAGATCGGATCCGGACAAGACGTTGCCTCGACGGAGTTCGGGGCGGCGAATCGCTTCGCCGCGCTCGCGATCGCGCTGGGGGGCACGCTCGCTTGGATTCGGGGCTGAATCGAGGCAGACCGGTAGCACACGCCCGGCCGCCGAGGATCCGTCCCGAGTCGATCGGCCCCGGATTCCAGCCGCTCGCCGGGTCGCTCAGAGGGCCTGGTGGATCTGCTCGAGGACCAGCCTCGACTTGGCCTCGTCGCCGAAGACGCCGATCCGGATCCGGAGCTCGGTCCGGTCGGATTTCCGGGCCATCAGGCGGATGTCGACCGGATCCCCGGACGCCGTGCGGGCCCGCCAGCGGATCTGATCGGCGGTCCGTTCGGTCTCGACCTCGTCGTAGCCGAGGACGTCGACCGCCGACGCACAGGCGGCGTCGAGCTCGGCGAGCGCGGTCTTCTCCGTCGAGCGGAGCTCGCCGGTCGCGAAGGCGATGGCGCTCGTGCCGGCGCCGCCGACGAGGAGCAGGGCGCCGCAGCCGCTCGTGCCCGCGAAGAGGGTCGCGAGCGCGGCGAACCCCGCCAGGCGGCCGAACGGGCGGGGACTTCGCGAGCGGTCGGGCAGGTCGGTGGGACGGTGGCGCTTCACGGCGTTCAGTCTCGGGCGTGGTCGGCGTGCTGTCGAGTTGCGATGCCGCGCGAATCGACGCACTGCAGTTTCAGTTTGAACGCCGGAGGGACGTCGGTGCGGTCCGTTCGGTTCGCGGCGGCGTCGCGCGCGCGGCGGGCCGGCAGGAATGCATCACGCGCGCGCGGAATCATTTCAAGACTCGTCGGGGAGGTCGCGATAAGTCGGAGGCCAACGCCCCGGGCAGATGCCCGAGCGGCAGGAGAAGGAAGCGGATGTCGCAGCGGGGACGGATCGAGCCCAGGGAGATCTGGCCGACGGGCGTGTGGGCCCCGGGGCCGAGCGAGTCGGCGAGCGCCGTCGAGCATCAGGCGGCCCTCGACGCGACCCTGTTCCGCGCGGAGGCCCAGGCCCGCGAGCTGGTCCTCGAGCTCGAGGCCGGCGAGCTCCGGGTCCGGCGCCCGATCGCCTGACGGGCCCGGCCGAAGACCGGCCGGCGCGATGAGCCCGCGGCTTTCCCGCGGGTCCAGCTTCTTCTATCCAAGAAATCTCCGGGCACCGGTGTTAACGTGGCCCGCGAGGCCCCGCGCCAGACGACGGGGCCTCGAGTTCGTTCGGAGGGCGCATTGGCCGGATTCCCGGCCGATCGGCGTCCTTCGAAGCGGCGTCCGCGACCCTGCGCGCGCCGAATGTGCACAGGAGTGCCCCGCCCGTGAGCTCTCATCCGATCCTCGCCCTCGTCCAGGACCACGACGTGAAGCAGGCCAAGGGCTTCCGCGCGGCGGCCGAGCGGATCACCGGCGCCTCCCTCGAGGCCGACTACCAGAGCGAGGTCGCCGCGACGCCGAAGCGCTCCGAGCAGGGCCTCGCCCATCTCGGCGTGCGCACCGGTCGCCGGGCCAAGGCCCGCCAGCACGGCCGCGACGAGCGCCATCTCGCCGAGGCGATCGCCCGGGCGGCCGCCGCGGGCAACCTGACCGCCCCCAATCGTGTCCTCGAGCTGCCCTCCGGCGAATCCGTCACGATCGTCGACCACAACGTCCCGATCCGCACCGCCGCCCCCGAGGCCGAGAAGGGCGACGCCGATCCGAATGCCGGGATCGAGGACATCCCGCTGCTCGCCGTGCTCGGCGAGGACCGTCCTGCGATCGTCGTGCTCAAGTTCATCGACGCCGACTCCAATCGCAGCGGCGCGAACGACACGCCGCTCCGGCTCATGCTCCAGGGCTTCGCCCACGCCGCCGCCTACGACGCGAATCGCCTCGCCCTGCGCGACGAGATCGCGAAGGCGGCGGGCAAGACGACGGGCGACGAAGCGCCGGCGGTGATCATCGCCGCGAGCCCGCGCTTCTGGGAGCTCTGCCGCAAGCGCGAGGCCCAGAAGGGGGCCGCCTGGATCCGTGAGCTCGAGCGCATCGCCCGGGAAGCGGCCGAGGCGATCGGCTGCGAGGTCTTCTTCGTCGGACTCTCGATGCAGGGCACGCCCGGCTGGACCTACGACGACGAAGGCCCGCTGCTCTCGGGACCGCTCGCCTTCGTGAAGGCCTGGGAAGGCAGCGCGGGCAAGCTCAAGGCGAAGCCGAAGACCTCGAAGAAGACCGACCCGGCGACGCTCATCGTCGAGGCGGATTTCGATCGACCGGTCCGCAGCTACTCGATCCGCGACGCCTACGTCCCCGGCGACCGCATCGCCCATTCGAAGCTCGGCGACGGCGTCGTCCAGGAGATCGTCGGCCCGGCCAAGGACAAGATCCTCGTGCTCTTCGCCGGCGAGAAGAAGCTCCTCGTCCAGGGACGCGCGTAGGTCCCGCCATGTCGAATGCGTCCAACGGATCCTCGACCCCCGCCTCCTTCACGCGCTTCGCCGGCACGACGAGCTACATCGCGTCGCCCTCGCTCGTCGACGCCGTCAACTGCGCCCTCGCTCTCGAGCGGCCGCTGCTCGTGAAGGGCGAGCCCGGCACGGGCAAGACGCTGCTCGCGCGCCACGTCGCCGAGGGTCTCGGCCTGCCGCTCGACAGCTGGCACATCAAGTCGACGTCGAAGGCCGAGGACGGCCTCTACGTCTACGACACGGTCCAGCGCCTGAACGACGCGCGCTTCGGCGACGGCAACGTCCGCGACATCCGAAGCTACATCCGCCTCGGGCCGCTCGGCCGCGTCTTCACGGCGCAGAGCCGCCAGGTGCTCCTCATCGACGAGATCGACAAGGCGGACCTCGAGTTCCCGAACGACATCCTGCGCGAGATCGACGAGATGCGGTTCACCGTCCTCGAGACCGGCGACGAGATCGTCGCCGCCCAGCGCCCGATGGTGATCATCACGTCGAACAACGAGAAGGAGCTGCCCGACGCGTTCCTGCGCCGGTGCGTGTTCCACTTCATCGACTTCCCGGACGTCGCCCAGATGCGGGAG